>CAZRXT010000030.1:0-3964 GCA_964604035.1 uncultured Prolixibacteraceae bacterium
CCTTTGTTGGAAGCTCGTTATTTTGATGGCAACAAAGAAGAGATTATCTTCTGAAAAATTAAACCCCGCTTTTTTGTGGGGTTTTTTTTGTGACTATAGTCACAAACCTTAGAAGCTCGCCGTGCTTATTTTTGTTATCTTTAAATCCTATCAGTTTAAATTAATAAATGATTTTATGAGATTCAAAATAGCCTTATTATCCTTTCTACTGGTTCTTTCATTCTTCTCATCTGGGCAGATTCTGAATAAAGTTAAATGGAGTTTCGACATTAAAAATATTTCTGATTCAGAGTCTGAATTATATTTCACTGCAACAATCGAAAAAGGATGGCACCTTTATTCTACTATGGTTGTTGATAATGGGCCAATTCCAACCTCTTTTCATTTTGATAGTTCCAATGTTCATTTGTTGATTGGAGAGGTGGTTGCTGATCGAGCTCCTCTCAAGGTTTTCGATAAATCATTTAATACTGAGCTGGAATATTTTAGCGATGAGGTAACTTTTAAACAGAAGATTAAAAGATCTCCAGAAAAACCTGTAGAGATTAAAGGGTTTGTAGAGTTTATGAGTTGTAACGATGAAACATGTACTCCACCTACCGAAGTCGACTTTTCTTTTAATGTTGGAAATAGCAGCAATAACAAAGGTATTACGCCTGTAAATGGTGATGTTGAAACCGGACACAATAGTGGTTTGCTCATATTTTTTTTCTTCTCTTTTTTGGCAGGTTTAGCCGCAATTCTTACACCATGTGTGTTCCCTATGATTCCAATGACTGTCTCATTTTTCATGCACAGCAGCGAATCGAAGGTTAAAGCCCGCATTAATGCAATTATTTACGGCATTTCAATTATAGCAATTTATACTATTATTGGAACTCTTGTGGCAGTTCTGTTTGGTCCCGATGCGGCCAACTGGATTAGCACGCACTGGTTTCCCAATATTCTGTTTTTTATTGTCTTTATTGTTTTTGCACTTTCTTTTTTCGGTTTTTACGAAATTGTATTGCCTCACTGGCTTGTAAACAAGGCCGATAAGGGTGCTGATAGAGGTGGTATTGCCGGTTCGTTCTTTATGGCGCTCACCCTTGTATTGGTATCCTTCTCTTGTACAGGTCCAATTGTAGGTGCTATTCTAGTTGAATCCGCTGGAGGGCAACTTTTGAAGCCAATAATTGGCATGTCGGGGTTTGCACTTGCGTTTGCTTTGCCCTTTACTCTTTTTGCTATTTTCCCTCAGTGGTTGACTAATTTACCAAAGTCGGGTGGGTGGTTGAACTCCGTGAAGGTTGTGCTTGGTTTTATTGAGCTTGCTTTAGGGTTGAAATTTTTGAGTGTGGCTGATCAGACATATCATTGGGGATTACTCAGTCGTGAAACTTATATTGTGATTTGGGTTGTAATCTTTTTGCTGATGGGATTGTATCTTATCGGAAAGATAAGATTCAAACATGATAGTAAAGTCAAGAAAATCTCATCGGCAAGGCTTGCTCTTGCTGTAGTAACTTTCCTTTTTGTTGCATATTTAGTTTCCGGTTTATTTGGTTCTCCATTGAAAGCTATTTCAGGATATCTTCCGCCAATGATCAAAAAAACTATGGATACTGAAATTAAGGAAGGCTGCGCAGAACCAAAATATTCAGAGTTTCTCCACATGCCACATGGTCTGAGTGGTTATTTTGACTATGAACAAGGTCTTGCATGTGCACGAGCTCAGAATAAGCCACTATTCATAGATTTTACTGGCCATGGTTGTGTTAATTGTAGAGAAATGGAGGCTAATGTGTGGAGCGATCCACGTGTTTTGGAACGTTTAAAAAACAATTTTGTCATTGTGGCTTTATATGTCGATGATAAAACAATGTTGCCAGAAGAAGATTGGGTTACATCTTCTTATGATGGAAAGGTGAAGAAAACTATTGGTAAAAAATATGCCGATTTTCAGATTGAACGTTATGGTGTGAATGCACAACCTTATTATGTGCTTCTTGACAAGAATGAAGAATTGCTAGTTAAACCAAAAGCAAGAGATTTGAATCCAGACCGTTTTGTTGAATTTCTTGATAAAGCTCTGTCTGAATTTGAAAAGCGGTAAATTGTAATTTCTTGGTTCCTTTTTAGGTGCTTTTTAAGAGATACAATAACAAAATAGTTGGTAAAAACCTTTGTAAACATTGTGTTTATTGTGGTTCACGAGAGTTTATTGAAATTGGTTTCAATAAACTTTTTTTTTGCTAATATTCTCCAGTAATATCTGTCAATACTTCAAACCCTGTTTCAGTTACAAGAATAGTGTGTTCAAATTGGGCTGAAAGTTTGCCATCAATAGTACGCGCCGTCCATCCGTCGTTTTTATCTATTTTGGTGCGAGGTTTCCCTTCGTTGATCATCGGTTCAATTGTGAAAATCATGCCGGGTTTCATAACAGCACCCGTATTTCTGCGCGAAGAGTGTTCAACCTGAGGATCTTCATGCATTTCGAGGCCTACTCCATGGCCACAGAATTCGTATACGACTGAGTAGCCATGCATTTGAATGTAGCGCGAAATTGCAAAACCAATGTTTCCAAACCGATTTCCAGCAGCAACCTGTTGAATACCTAAATTCATTGAATGTTTTGTTGCCTCAACTAGTTTTGAAGCCGATTCGCTAATCTCACCAACTGAATACATCATACTTGTATCACCAAAAAAACCATTCAAAATAGTTGTAACATCTATATTTAGTATATCTCCTGGTTTTAGAATCGTATCAGCAGATGGAATGCCGTGGCATACAACTTCATTCACTGAAATGCATGATGATTTTGGATAACCATGATAGCCGAGTGTTGCAGCAGTTGCACCATTGTCGCGCATAAACTGATCGAGAATATTGTCAAGATATTCAGTTGAAACACCTTCTTTGATGTATGGTTTAATAATTTGTAAAGCTTCAGCGGCAACTTTGCTGCTTTTTCTTATCCCTTCTATCTGCTCAGGGGTTTTAATGATAATACCCATAGTGAAATTTTTTACAAAAATGGCTAAACAAGCTGGTTTTACAAAGTGTGTTTATATTATAATGAATTAAGTAACAATAATTTTAAGCGAATTATTGCAACGAGTTGTTGTGCGTTTGAATTTTATTGAATTTAGATGAAAAAGACAACCCGGTAATTATTCGTTACCGGGTTGTCTTTTGTCGTATTTAAGTGAGATTAATCCCTTCTCATTATACCGTAACATATAATCTTTACGATATTATCAACCGACATTTCAATGTCGGTTGAGCTGTAATTTCCTGCGGCTAGAGGCATTTCTAATCCTTTCATGGCGGTATAAATGCCAATTGCAGTGAGATTTAGATCGTCGATATGAAATTTATCGTGCCTGACACCTTCAATCAGAATTCTTTTTATCATTCTGATCTCGTTCTTTTCATTCTTCTCTTTAATGTCGTTGATGAAACCAATAGCGGTAACATCATTTTCTAAGGCATTGTAAAGATTAGCAAGATCGCGGAATGTAGTAAGTTTGGTGAGAATGTATTCTCGTAACTTTTCTTCTGGATCCATTGATCGGAAAACCACTTTTTCGAGTGCTTGTTTAAGTATATCAACTTCTTTGTCGATTACGGCCTGAAATAGGTCCTCCTTGCTGCTAAAGTAGTAATATAGAGAGCTTTTACCTTTTCTGACGGCATTAGCAATATCGTCAAGAGTGGTTTTTTTGTACCCGTATTTGCTGAAAATTTCTTGAGCTATCTGAAGGATTGTTTCTCTATTAAGATCTTTCTTATTGGCTCCGTTTTCAATTGCTCCCATTGGTTTAGGTTTAATATTTAAGCGAATTTAGCAAAAAAAAAGAAAGTCCCCAATTTGGAGACTTTAATATTTATTACTTTTTAACTCGTTCTGAATAAGAATTGTCGCGTGTATCTACTTTAATAATATCGCCTGTATTAATAAATATTGGAACCATAA
>CAZRXT010000030.1:4064-14378 GCA_964604035.1 uncultured Prolixibacteraceae bacterium
TGCATGAAATTGAAGCCCATTTCATCTTTATACAAAAATTGGTATGGACGACGTTCGATCCGAACAACATTGATTTTTACACCAGAGTTAAATGTGTTATCGACAACTTTTCCTGTTTTTACATTCTTAAGTTTTGTACGAACAAAAGCTGGTCCTTTACCTGGTTTAACGTGTTGGAATGAAACAATTTGGACTAATTGGTCATTAAATTCAATGCACATTCCATTTTTAATATCTGCAGTAGTTGCCATAAAAAATTCCTAATTTTTATTAAAAAACTTTGCAAAAATACTAAAATGAATCAAAAAACAATAAAGTGCTGGTTGTATGTTTTTTTTAACACTAATAATATTGCTGCTGATTTACCTTGGGTAAGAATATGTTTGTTGTTTTTGAGGATTTTTGACAATTCTACATTGCAATAACAATAACATCAATTGGATATAAGTAATAAAAAAGGCTGTCTATTAAGACAGCCTCAAGTTATTTTTAGAAAGGTAAATCATCGTATGCCGGACCTTCATTCTCAAAATTAGGTTCAGGTGGCGGTGGTGCGTTATTTCCTTGATAACTGGAACTATTGGTTTCTTGTTTTACTGGGCTGATTTTCCATGCGTTGATATTGTGATACCATTTTCCATTGAAATCGCGAGATTCAACATTATAGGCAACATCAATTTCATCGCCGACAGAAATACCATTTAAAATTGAAACTTTATCTCCAAAAAGCGTAAAGCATATTTTTTTAGGGAATTGGTCTTCAGTTGTTTCAATAACAAACTCCTGTTTAGACCACTCTTTTCCTGCTTTACTTACTCCAGATTGAATAGGCAGAGTTTGTATTAATTTGCCTTTAACGTCTGAACTCATAGTTATTTAGCTGGTTCTGTTTTTACAATTTCGAGTAATTCAACTTCGAAGATGAGTGTTGAATTTGGGCCAATTTTAGCACCAGCCTGGCGAGCACCATAAGCCAAGTCTGAAGGAATATAAAATTTGTATTTTGAACCTACAGACATCAGTTGCAACCCTTCTGTCCAGCCTTTAATTACTCCATTTAGAGGGAATTGAGCAGGTTCGCCTCTCTCAACCGAACTGTCGAAAACTTCGCCATCGATAGTTGTTCCGTGGTAGTGAACTTTTACAATGCTTTCGGCAACTGGTTTTGGGCCTTCGGCAGCTTTAATTACTTCGTATTGAAGTCCGCTTGAAGTTGTTTGTATGCCTGATTTTTTTGCGTTTTCGGCAAGGAAAGTTTCTCCTTTAGTTTTGTTTTCAAGTGCTTTCTTATCAGCCGCTAATTTCATATAGTTTCTGATATAAGTTTCAGCTTCTTGATTGTCTTTGAATAACTTGTTTTCTTTTCCTTCAAATGCGTCAATTAAAGCAGAGGCAATAACCTGAGGATTAACGTCTGGGAATTGAGCTTTGAGGTTGCTACCTACAGAATGACCTAATGCATAAGACACAGAATCGGCCGAATTTTCAATTTTAGAATTTCCAGAGGCAGAACCTCCATTGCAAGCAGTAACACCAAATGTAACTATTGCTGCTAAGGCAATTAAATAATTTCTACTTTTCATTTTTCTTCGTTTATTTATACAATATCCAATAATTCAACTTCAAATATTAATGTTGCTTTTGGGCCTATTGATGATCCCGTTCCATGTTCGCCATAAGCTAAGTCGGATGGGATAAACAATTTCCATTTCGATCCGGTATTCATTAATTGAAGGGCTTCAATCCAACCTTTTATTACTCCGCTCACAGGAAATACTGCTGGTTGGTTGCGTTGGACAGAGCTGTCGAAAATGGTTCCATCGAGCAGAGTGCCATGATAGTGACATTTAACTTTATCTGTCAGTTTTGGTTTAGCGCCATTCCCTTCTATTATTACTTGGTACTGTAAGCCACTTTCAAGTTCAACAACTCCTTCGTTTTGTTTGTTCTTTTGTAAAAAATCTTCACCCTCTTTTTGATTGATTGATCCGATTCTTTGTTGTTGCAAAACGAAGTATTCTTCGATTACTTTATTTGCATCTTGAGGTGAGATTTTAGGAGAGCGGCCTTCCATAACATCGGCTATTGCATCAAACATCGACTGTAATTCAACAGTTTTAATTTGCGACTGCAATAGATTGCTAGCCATACTTAATCCTAATGCGTAACTAAATTTTTCTACCTGTGTATCAAACGACATAGTCTTTTTTTTTAATCGATGCGAAAATAATTAAAAAAGATCAACCATTAACAAATTCATAGTTTAAATGCCCTGAGCATCTCTTTTTTGCCAGGAGGCCCGGCAATTCGTTCAACTGTAAAGCCTGCTTCTTGAAGTTCTCTGCGAACAACTCCTTTTGCGCAGTATGTTACAAATATCGATTCAAGATTACTGTGGTCGAAAATCTTTGAATAGACGTTAGTATTCCATAAATCGGGCTGTTTGTTCGGCGCAAAGGCATCAAAATAGATGACATCAAAAAATGGAATATTTTCAAAGCTAACTGATGTGAGATCTCCATGGGTTTTATGCAGAATAAAATTATTTGTAATGTTGATTGGCGTATTCCATTCGCTATTGTGAATTTTCAGTAGCAATTCTTGGTTAATATTGAGTTGTTCGTGATAATTGAGAGTGTTAAATTCTTGTGGCGCCAGAGGATATTTTTCAATACAATAGTAATAGGTCATTACGTTGGTTATTTCCGATTCAAGAAGTGTTAGGAGGGCATTAAGTCCAGTGCCAAAACCAACTTCGAAAACAGTTATTGCCGGTTTATTACAATAGTTAAGCCCTGAATCAATAAAAACATGTTTAGATTCTTGTATTGCGCCATGAATTGAGTGGTAATGTTCGTCCATGTCGGGTATATAGAGCGAATGTGAACCATCTTCGGTAATAACAATGTGTCGCTTCATTCAATATTATTTAATGTTTATCAGATCTAGGATCTTCTTTTCGTAGCTTTTTGAAACAGGTAAGCTTTCTTCGGGTTCTGTATTTAGAATAAGCTCATAACCTTTTTTTGCTTTGATAATCATTTTTACATTTTTAATATTTACTGAGTATGACCTGTGACAACGGTAAATTGGATATTCTTTTAGATTTTTTTCAAGCATTTTGAGACTGTTTCTTACTAGGTAGCTTTTCTTTTTGTTGTTATCTAAATAATAGATGTTTACGTAGTTGTCGTTCGATTCGAGGTAAAGAATGTTCATGCTTTTGAGTGTAAGTCTCAGTGTCCCTTTCTCGTCTTTGAAAGGAATAAATACTTCAGCAGGATCGCGAAATTGCTGCACTACCTGCTCTAACTTTCTTTTAATATCGTTCCAGGCAAAGAATAGAATGCATATAGTATATGGTATAAGCAATATGAGTGAGGTATTCTGCACTGCATTGAAAAAGAGACTGAATGCAGTGCGCTTGTCTTCTAATATGAAGATCTCCAGGCTTGTATAAAAAGCTCCCAGAAGTATGATTTCGCTTACAATGAACCAGATGTATGCAGCTAACGTAACTTCATGGGTTTTCTGAAAAAAGTACATATATATTCTTGATAGAATAATAACAACCATTCCCACCAGAACAACAGCAATTGTTCCCCCAAAAAGCTTTAAGTTGCCAATATTGCCATACCAGTTGTCGTAACCAAACGGACGATATGCAACAATGAAGACTAAAGCAAAAATTGCCGTGAAAGCAATTTGTATGATTGTATTCTTCCTTGTTGTTAAATAATCAGGAACCGATTGTCTGAAATTCATTCGTATTCATCTATTTTAAGTTGCTGTTTATCTCTTGGATCTAAAGTTGTTTCTTCGAACACCTATGATTCCTCTCATGGAACTAACTCCATTGCATTTCGTTGAACTCTGTTTCGCAGAGATCAGACATGTCCTTGTTAGCTCTGCTGAATTCTCCGATTGTGGAAGTTATATGCCATGCTCGTTTCATTCGTATTCATCTATTTTAAGTTGCTGTTTATCTCTTGGATCTAGAGCTGTTTCTTCGAATACCTATGTCTCCACTTATGGAACTAACTCCATTTCATTACGTTGATCTACGATTCTCTAAGCTATATTAGCTTCGCTGAACTTTGTCTCATTTCTTTTTAGTTCGTCTGAACTTCGTTTAGCTTCTCTGAATTCTACTATTGAGCCGCTATTCTAAAAATATAACTCAGTGGCATGCTCGTTTCATTCGTTCTTTAAATTCATTTTTCAATGTAAAAGTAACCATTATATGCTCAACTAATAAATTTATATTTGTTTTGATCGTTAACTTTTTTACCCCAATATTAGATTTTTCACCCCTCAATATTTTTACTTCATCCCAAAATACTAGCCTTCACTACATATATTTTTAGAATTCAGCAAAATGAATTTCATTTGAATTGCAATTTACTTAAAGCACTTTTTTTTAACACTTGCTTTATGTTTTGATTAAAGTTTAGATCATATTTTTTTAAAATTTCCATAAACAATCCAGAATTTCCATTGACCTCAGCAATTCCAGTTGCTGAGGTTTTTTTTGCACTGAAACCTGAATTTTTTTTAATGAATTATTCTGGATTTAGCCCGCATGTATTTCTCTGGTTGAATTTTCTTTCTCAGAGAATCTTCGAATTTGTAGTGTCTTTTTCACCCCACAATAGATCAGATTGCCCCTCGTGAAATTCAGACTGTCCCATAATCCTGTTCTACACGTCATAATTTTTCAACGGATTCTTTTCTGGATTTACTTTGAACCATTAATAATTAGTAATAGAATTTAATTTATAGAATCATGGTAGGATTCAAAGAGCAATTTTTAAGTTTTTCGAAGAGTTATAATGAAGAACAGAAACGGATAGGCAGTCATCTGGGAATTGAAATTGTGAATTGTTCATTTGATTCTGAATATTCATTTGATTTTTCGGATAAAGGATTTGTGAGAGGTAATTTGTTTTATCACGAACTCGTAAATAGGAATGTTGTAGAGAATTTACATTTTAACTACCCGGTTGTAGTTCCCGATACTCGTTTGCGTTACGAAAGTGGGATCCTGCTTTTTCATGGTTTAAACGAACGTAATTGGGATAAGTATTTTGTTTGGGCTAAATATCTTGCAGAAAAAACACAGCGCCCCGTAGTGCTTTTCCCAATTGCCTATCACATGAATAGGGCTCCTAAAGCTTGGAGTAATCCACGTATGATGACTGAAATTGCAAACTCTCGTAAAATGAAAGATCAAGAGAATAATTCAACTTTTGCTAATGCGGCACTAAGTACCCGATTGGAATTTCACCCCGAACTTTTCATTTACTCCGGGCTTCATACGTGTTGCGATGTCCAGCAATTTCTACGAGAGATAAAAACGGGAGAAAATGAACTTTTCTCTGCGGATGCTCATTTCGACATTTTTTCCTATTCAATCGGATCTTTTTTATCTCAGATTCTTTTGCTTTCAAACCCAGACAGCCTTTTTGACGACACTAAGTTGTTTATTTTTTGTGGAGGCCCAACGTTCGACAGGATGAACGGAAACTCAAAATACATAATGGATATGCAAGCTTTCAATAGCCTGCTTACATTAAAGCACCGCAGAAGGTTAAAAGCAATTCGCAGAAAAGTAATTGCCACAGGGGATTCGTCGCTAATCAACACATGGCCGGGTCTTGAATTAATGATGTATAGTAAGAGAGGAAGAAAAAAACGTGATGATCTTTTCGGAAAAATTGGAAGTAGGATTAAAGCAATAGCCCTTGAAAAAGACAAGGTGATGCCCGTTGCCGGAATAATTGAAACCTTGAGAGGAAAAAGAAATGACGGAACCATCCCCGTTGAGGTAATCGACTTTCCGTTTGAATATTCACACGAACAACCATTTCCTGTTGGCGACGATAAAATTCAAAGTCTGGTTGATCGCAGTTTTACGGTAGTTTTCGATAAGGCAGTATCTTTTTTCAATAGTTGAATTTCTGTAAAAAGAGTACCGAGTTTTTAGTGTAACAGTTGGTGATCATCAACTTTTGTTACTGATTTTGCAATAAATATTGCATTAATTATTGATGCATGAGTTGCTCATTCCAAACTAAAACAAGATAGGGATAATCAAAGTGTGTGGAAATTTCGTATTTTTGCGCCATCATAATGGGGTTGACTGGTTTTGACAGCAGGCCGATGTGGTATGTAAGCATGCAGGGTTTTGGCTGTTTGCCCTTAATTAAATAGTTCAAACTATAATTGGCGAAGATAACTTTGCTCTTGCTGCTTAATCGAATTACAGTAGATTCAAGCCCCTCTTCGGAGGGTTTTCGACATTAGATGTTGAAACAAGACGTTTCCCGGGCGGTCACACCTCTTTCCAACCCGATCAGGAAGCGCTCGCAAATAGGGGTTAGCATCATGGAGGCTTCGGACTTGATGCGAAGTTAAGGAGATAAGGTAACGATCGGTGGCCCTGATCCAGTTGTTACTCGAAAATTAAGTCGGGGCTAAGCATGTAGAAAGCGTATGGCTTCCCTGTTTGGACCCGGGTTCGAATCCCGGCAGCTCCACAACAAAAAAACTCCAACTAATTTAGTTGGAGTTTTTTTGTGTAATTATTTAGTAAATTATTCCTTCCTTACTTTTAAGCTACCTCAATTGCGCTTTTCACTTTGCGGTATTGGTACGAGTTGAAAATATTTCGCTTTGCAAATCGTAACGTATTATCGGCATTAATCAACTTATTGTATATTGGTTTTGTTACCCCAAAATATTCATAAGTAGCTCCATCCATAAAAGTTACCTCAAGTAAAAGGCCTTTGTGTTTGAAGTTTTCAATCCCCGCCTGAGTTATTGTGTTTTGATATTCTTCGGCATTTGCTTCAAGCGTTTCGGGAGCAATGCTTACTAGAAAGTGATACGCTTCAATAATTTGACGGCTTTTGAATTCAGCTTCGGCAGCCATTTCATCTCCATCCTGAAATTTATCGGGGTGCCACTCTTTTACTAAATTCCTATATGTGATTTTTAAATCTTTTAGATCGAAATTTTTTTCAACATTGAACAATTTTTGATACTCCTTTATGCGCTTCATTATTTTTTTCCTCTTTATTGTGTGTCTATCGGCTGAATGAAAGCTTGTTGCAAAGCAAAACTTTCTTCTTTATTAAAGAGCGCAAAAGTACTGTTAATATTGAATGTGCAACAGCTTTTGGAGCGTTGGACTGTGGTAGATGTTGTTTTAATAATGTATGCCCGAAGTATAGACCCATTTGCCACCTTCGCGTTCGAAGATCGACTTTTCATGTATCTCCCGGAGTTCACCCTCTTCAACGTAAAGGGCTCGGAATTCAACCATTCCACGATTGTCGGTCTCTTTTCCTTCCGAAGTGCTGAGTATGGTTAGCCCCATCCATTGAACGGATTTCGCCCAGCGTTCAATACTTTTCTTTTCACTAATTGGGCGGGTTTTGGAGTGATGGCTCAGCATCAGGTAGTTCACATCGGCTTTAGTAAATGCAACGTAGCGCGAACGCATTAGTTCTTCGGCAGTGGTGGCATTCCGGTTGCCCGAAATGATTGACTCGCAACAGTCGGCTGCCGCTTTATTTAATCCGCAAGGACACAAATTATTCATTTTCGACATTGGTTAGTAAGATGTTATAGTATGCAATTATAAACACATTGACGATTTCTATCAACTATATATTCTCTCTAAGTGAAAAAAAGCCTCTTTAATGAATACATTTTAGTAAATTTGGTATAGGAGGTAATCTTTGATGTTGTATTTAACGTTTTGTATTTGAATGGATAGGTAGATGTTTTTTATCAAATTAAATAGGACTATTATGAATAAGACAAACGATGAACTCAGTGCTGAATTAAAAGAGTTACAGCAAAAATATTCCGATTTAGAAAATAGTTATTCAGAAAAGATAAACTCTCTTGAGAAAGAGAACAAGGATTTACGCTTGCAATTGATGTTTTTTGAAGGCATAGCGAACTCTACTTTCGACGGATTCTTGGTCGTAGATCCTAACGGTAAAAAAATACTTCAAACACAACGTACAATTGATTTATGGAAAATACCACAAGAGGTTGTTGACGATCTAAGTGGTCATAAACAAGTTGCCCATATTATGCACATGACTGTTGATCCTCAAAAGTTTATTGCTGAAATTCAATATCAGATGGAACATGTTGAAGAGAAAAGACTCGATGAAGTTGAACTGATTAATGGAACAATTATGGAGCGATATTCATCGCCAGTTTTTGGTGCAGACGGAACTCATTATGGTCGGATTTATACTTTTCATGATATTACTGATCGTAAGAATTTTGAAAGGCAACTAGCTCAGTTAAATTCTGATAAAGACCGTTTTATATCTATTCTTGCCCATGATCTGAGAAGTCCTTTCAATAGCCTACTGGGATTTACTGAATTGTTATCAGAAAAATTGCACGAACTTACGACACAAGAAATTGACACCATTGCAACAACGATAAACAACACGGCTCAGAAAACATTTACGCTACTTGAAGACACTCTTCTTTGGGCAAGCGTTCAATCGAAAAAGATAACCTATTCTCCTGGTCTTGCCAATATTTCTAGTATAATGACGGAAGTAACAGAAATTCTCGAACCAGTTGCTCAGTTTAAAAATATTAGATTAGAAAATAATACAAAAGAAGAACTGAATACGAATGTCGATATTTATATGTTTAAAGCAATTTTGCGCAACCTAATTTCGAATGCCATAAAATTCACAAACAAAAATGGTAAAATTGAAATTTCAGCCTCACATGTCGGCTCCAATACCGTTATAAAAGTTACAGATAACGGCGTTGGTATGAAACAGGAGGTAATAGATAAACTCTTTAGTTTTTCTCGTACCAATTCATCAATTGGTACAGCAAACGAAGCTGGAACAGGCCTTGGTTTAATTCTCTGTAAAGATTTTGTTGATAAGCATAATGGGAAAATTTGGGTTGAAAGTAATATAGGAGAAGGTACAACTGTAAGTTTTTCAATACCCAATCCTTCTTGAATTTGGTTGCCCCTTCAATTCCATTTTGGTATTTATTTCTTTTTAAAAACTATGGTTGATGAACGTTCTTAATGAGGTTTACATCAAACTACTTTAATTTAGTTTGGTGTAAATCTTTTGCTTCAAACTCAAAAGTTTCGGTAAAGTCAATTTTCAACGACTGGAACTCCTCATCAAAAACAAGTTTATACCCCGTTATTTTAAGTTTCGGAAGCATTCCTTTTTGCTTGCCTTTATTGGCTTTCCAATAGGTCGAAAGTGTTTTGCGGGTTTCCGAATCAAGAGCCACAAATATGTCGAGCGACTCATGGTGAAAAAACTCATAATCGCTTTTTATGGTACGTAAAATAGTCATTGGTTTCTGTTTTAATTTAATGCGATAAAGATATAGAATGCAATTTGAATTATTTTTGCGCACCTTAAAATTGCATTACATTGACATTTAACACATCTCATATCGACTTGCCTGTTGTTTCGATTATTCCTGAAATATGCAGGGAACTTTCAGTTAAGAATACTCTTTTGGTCAGTGCACCTCCTGGGGCAGGTAAAAGTACCATTATCCCGCTGGCTTTGCTTGCCGAACCTTGGGTTGGCGCCGGAAAAATCATAGTGCTTGAACCTCGTCGACTTGCAGCAAGGGCTATTGCCGAAAGGTTGGCTTCGTTGTTGGGCGAAGAAGTTGGAGAGACGGTGGGTTATCGAATCCGGTTCGAGAACCGTATTGGCAAGAATACTCGCATTGAAGTGGTTACAGAAGGTATTCTTACCCGTATGTTGCAGTCGGATAATACGCTCGAAGGCGTTGCATTGGTCATTTTTGATGAGTTTCATGAACGAAGCATTTTTGCCGATGTGGCACTGGCTCTTTGTCGCGAAGCTCAACAAATTCTCCGTTCCGATCTCCGAATCCTGGTCATGTCGGCAACATTAAACCTTCCCGAACTTTCTGGGTTGTTGCAGGCTCCGGTTGTTGAATGCAGTGGCAGGCAATATCCTGTTGCTATCAATTATACGGGAGGAAATGATATTCGGATGATTCCGGAACTCACAGCTCAGGTAGTGGTTAAAGCTCTGCGCGAAACAAAGGGCGATATCCTTGTTTTCCTGCCCGGAAAAGGCGAAATCAAAAAGTGTGAAACTATTCTGAAACAGGATGATAACGGCTGTTTGGTTTATTCGCTCTACGGAATGTTGGAGCAGGGAAAACAACGCACCGCAATTCTTCCTGATCAACAGGGTCGAAGGAAAATTATTTTGGCAACTTCTATTGCTGAAACCAGTTTGACTATTGAAG
>CAZRXT010000031.1:0-14025 GCA_964604035.1 uncultured Prolixibacteraceae bacterium
CACACGAAATGTGTTGACATAATTACATTTTGCATTGACCAAAATAATAATCGGCTTCTCATGTATTGTGAAAAAATCAGGACATCACCCTAAAAGTTGAGGTCAGTTAGATACAGTTCCGTGAATACTCCCGGACAACGGGTCAACATCGTATAATTCGTAGTCAATGATGTTCTCGGTCTGGTCAATGTCGTTCTCGGTCAGGTCAGATGCATAAAAGTTTTGGTCAGCATAGTTCTCGGTCAGGTCAGTCATGTTCTCGGTCTGGTCAATCGTGTTCTCGGTCTGGTCAGTCATGTTCTCGGTCTGGTCAATCGTGTTCTCGGTCTGGTCAATCACGTTCTCGGTTTGGTCAATCACGTTCTCGGTCTGGTCAGTCATGTTCTCGGTCAGGTCAATCATGTTCTCGGTCTGGTCAATCACGTTCTCGGTCTGGTCAACCATGTTCTCGATCAGGTCAATCATGTTCTCGATCTGGTCAGTCATGTTCTCGATCTGGTCAGTCATGTTCTCGATCTGGTCAGTCATGTTCTCGATCAGGTCAATGACGTTCTCGGTCAGGTCAGCATCGTTATATAAAAAGTGAAGCGCCATTGAATGAACAATGACGCTTACCCCAAAAGTTTAGGACTAAACTTTTATTGCAACAGTGAACGTACTTTTTGGGAGATGGCTTGACCATCGGCTTTTCCGGCCAGTTCTTTGGTGGCAACACCCATAACTTTCCCCATTTCTTTAACGCTTGTAGCGCCAGTCTTTTCAATTATCTGCTTAATAGCCGCATCGAGTTCGGCATCTGAAAGCATTGCTGGTAGAAACGCTTCGAAAATAGCAACTTGCGCTTTTTCAACATCGGCAAGGTCGGCCCTGCCCTGTTGAGTGTAGATTGCAGCCGAATCGTTTCCTTGCTTTGCCAACTTCGAAATAATCTTGATCGACTCTTCGTCGGTCAGTTCGTGGTCGGCACTAATTGCGGTCTTTGCTTCGAGCATCGACTTTTTAATTCCGCGCAAAGCTTCAAGCCTCACAGCATCGCGGGCTTTCATTGCTTCTTTAATTCCTTCGTTTACCTGATCAAATATGCTCATGATTTTCTTTTTAAATTGTTTATCGAAGTGGAGAACCGGCAACAGGAATTACCAATTCTCCATTCAATTGTAATTAGTCAACGTTATCGTGTAAATACGAGTTATTCTCTCTTAAATAGATTCCATTGTTATCGTCGGGCGAGAGTGAAAAGCGGGTAACTTTCCGGTCTTCGCCTGAATCTTGTGGTTTCTTTCTGATATCGCGGCGCAAATAAGCGGGAATATTTTCAAACTTATCTATATCGTCATCAATAGCATTGGTAAAGTCGTCGTTGAATTCAACACGTTCAATCCGTTCAGAAGCCAACGATGTTGTGCTTGTCTTTTTCACCGTTGAATAAAGGCTGTCGAAATCGTCTTTAGGGCGTTCGGACTGAAACCTGAACGTTTCCTGACGAGCAGGCTGTTGCTGTGTTTGTGGCTGACCTGGCCTTTGCATTGTTGTTGGCCTACCGTTCATTTGAGTGGCTGCATTCCTATTTGCAACAGGATTCGCCTGGTTCTCGGTCAATGTATGATACGATTTTTCGACTTTCCGTGCAGCTAAAACCTCAGGAATTGAGCTTGTACTAAACCCGGTTGCAATGATAGTTACCGAAATTTCGTCGCCAAGGGTTTCATCGCGGCCATTACCCCAAATAAGGTCGGCATCGTAACCGGCACGGGCTTGTACATAATCGGTAATCTGTCCAATTTCATCCATTGTTATTTCAGAATTTCCCGAAGTAACATTGAGCAGGATATTGCGGGCGCCTTTAATGCTGTTGTTGTTGAGCAACGGCGAGTTTAACGCTTCTTCGGCAGCAGCAATTGCACGGTTATCGCCTGTAGCCTTAGCCGATCCCATAATTGCCACACCACTTTGACGCATTACAGTTTCAACATCGGCAAAGTCGACGTTTATATAACCATGAACGGTGATGATTTCGGCAATACCTTTAGCGGCGGTTGCCAACACATCATCGGCTTTCGAAAATGCTTCGGAAATTTTGAAGTCGCCATACATTTCGCGGATCTTTTCATTGTTGATCACCAACAACGAATCGACATGGCCTTCGAGTTCCTGAATACCCTCAACCGCTTGCTGAATTCTACGTTTGCCTTCGTTGCGGAAAGGAATAGTAACAATTCCGATAGTTAGCAAATCGAGATCGCGGCAAGCTTTTGCAATTACAGGGCCAGCACCAGTACCTGTGCCACCACCCATTCCGGCAGTAATAAATACCATCTTGGTTTTAGGGCCAATGGCTTTCTTCACATCTTCGATGTTTTCGATAGCCGCCTGACGGCCAATTTCGGGTTTATTCCCTGCGCCACGACCTTCGGTAAGCGAAGATCCCAGATGAACTTTGCACGGAACCGGACTATTAATGAGTGCCTGATTGTCGGTATTGCAAATCACAAAATCAACATCTTTAATCCCTTTATGGAACATGTGGTTTACAGCATTGCTACCTCCGCCGCCAACACCAATCACTTTAATAATTGCCCCCTCTTCAAGAGGCATATCGAAACTTGTAATTATATCGTTTTCCATTTCGTCTTTTTTTATTTGAGTTAATCAAGTTCAGAACTATTCTCTTCGAAAAAGCTGTTAAACTGGCGCATAAACCAATTATCAATTTTAGCTTCTTTCTTTTTTGTTACTTCTTTCGGTTTTATTGGCTCCTGAATTTTAGGGGCGCTCTTCCTTATTACCACATCTTCGTCAATTTCGATTTCGACCGGAGCCATCTCTTCATCAACGAGTTTGAAATAAACAGGTTCCTTTTCTTCCTCGGGTTCAGGATCAAATTCAGGTTCAGGTTTGTACTGAGGATCGTACTTAAACTGATGCTCGGTCTCCTTTACAAACTGTTCCTTCGTCTCTTCAAGGCTTACATATTCGGCAGGTTTCTTGTCGAACTCCTGCAAAATAGCCGAAGGGTTTACTTTGAAACCTGTTGCAATTATAGTTACGCTTATTTTGTTGCCAAGCTCGTCGTCGTGTCCATTACCCCAAATGATATTCGCATCGGAGCCGGCTTCATCCTGAAGATATTGAATAATCTCACCAATTTCGCCAATCGTAACCTCATCATTTCCCGAAGTGATATTCAACAGAATATCCTGAGTTCCGTAGATGTTGTTACTGTCGAGCAACGGAGATTCGAGGGCCGTCTTAGTTGCAATAAAAGCCCTGTCCTCGCCTTCGGCATAACCAGTTCCCATAATGAAAACCTTACTGCCCGACATTACTGTGTTTACATCGGCAAAGTCGATATTGATATTTCCATGTAACGTTATGATTTCGGCAACACCTTTTACCGCAGTGGCCAAAATTTCGTCGGCCTTACCAAAAGCCTGCGATGCCGGGAGGTTGCCATATATTTCGCGAATCTTCTCGTTGTTAATAACAAGCAAACTATCTACGTGCTCCCTTATTTTCTCGAGCCCCCTTAGAGCTTGGTCGTACCGTTTGCGTCCTTCCGATTTAGAAGGGACAGTAACAACGGCAATAGTTAAGATTCCAAGTTCGCGGCAAGCCTGAGCAATAACAGGGGCAGCACCGGTTCCGGTACCTCCGCCCATTCCGGCAGTAATAAATGCCATGTGGGTGTTTTCGGCCAGAACAGCTTTTACATTATCGATATTTTCGATCGCTGCCTGCTCTCCAAGCTCGGGCATATTGCCTGCGCCCCGCCCCATGGTTAGCGATTCGCCTAACTGAATCGCAATTGGCACCGGACTGCTTTTCAACGCTTGTGCATCGGTATTACAAATCATAAAGCCAACGTCGGCAATTCCTTTCTGGAACATGTAATTTACCGCGTTGCCTCCACCACCACCAACTCCAATGACTTTAATATGGGCGGCAATGTTGGGTTCACAATTGAAATTCAATAAATCTTCAGACATAATCGCAAATTTTATAGTTCTGAATCGGATTCTTCGTTAAAGAACAACGATAGTCGTTGCAATACGTTATCGCCAAATTTCGATTTAGGTTTGTCAACCTTCTTCTTTGGCTTTGCAATCATTTCCTCGCTTTGGTAAGCTGGCTCTGGATTCGCATGAGCAGTAGTATGTGGATTTTGAGAATGCTGGGCATTTTCATCTTTAACAGCTTTTTTCAACAACCCAAAAGCAGTGGCAAACATTGGGCTTTCCAACACTTTTTCCTGTTCAGGAGAGAGGGTAACAATTGGAAAACCAATACGGACATCCATGCCAGTTTTAAAACGGACCAACTGTTTCAACCCATCGAGTTTTGCACCGCCACCAGTTAGTACAACGCCGGCACCAAGCTTATCGCCAAAGCCACTTTTTCCTAACTGGAAGGCAACGTTCTCAACAATCTCTTCCATACGGGCCTGAATAATGTACGAAAGGCTTTTGAACGATATCTCTTTTGGATCCCATCCATTTACACTTGGAATAGTAACCACCCTGTTTTCGGGAACTGCTTCGGCAATAGCCGCACCATACTGCACTTTCAACGATTCGGCATGACGCAGCAAAATGTTGCAACCCTCTTTAATATCGAGAGTGACCACATTCCCGCCAAATGGCAAAACAGAGATGAAGCGCAGTACATTTTCGTAGTAAACCGACATGGAAGTTGTTCCACCACCAAGATCGACAACCATTACACCGGCCTCTTTCTCGTCGTCGGAAATAACAGCTTCGGCAGCCGCAATTGGGTTCACCATACAACGAACCATTTCGTAACCGCCCATTCGAAGACTGGTGTTGATTTTCTCCTCGTAATTTTCGGGGCCTACAATTAATCGGTATTCCGCTCGCAATTCGGAACCAGCAATGCCAATAGGGTTTTGAATAGCTGTTTCACCATCGACAGTATACGATTGGTTAACAACATGGTAAACCTTATCGCCAGGTTGCTGCATTGTGGATCGGGCTTCGTCGTAAAGAGCGCGGATATCGGCTTTAGTAATGATTTTGCCGTATTCGATGCTCTTCTGAAGCGTGCGACTAACAGTACGCAAATGCTGTCCTACGACATTTACATACAATTTTTTAATCTCTACATCGAGGTTTTCAGAAGCTTTTGCAATAGCTTTTTTCACTGCCCCGACAGTTTCATCAATATTAAGCACAATACCTCGCCTAATTCCAGCAGAAGGAACAATTGCATGGCCCAAAATTTCAATTTTGTGCCCTTCGTTTTCCCAGCCTATCAAACAAATAGTTGTGTTTGTGCCAACATCAACAGCTGCTACAATATTATTTCGTTCACTCATAGGGGTAATATTTAAAAATTATTCACTGTATTTCAATTTCTTGTACACACTATCTGGTTTCTGAATTTCAGAGAAACATACTTGTATTTTCGCCAGTCAGAACCATTAAACCCATCTTCGTAAAGAGCTTGCAAATGCCTGAACTTACGGTCGAGATCATCGGCATAACCCAGTTCGACCAAATGCCCACCAACACGGGGAACGAGAACAAACTCGCCATTGCCCCTAACGTGCACCTGCTCAAACAACGATTTCAAATAGGTGTCGTCGTAAATATATTCGAGCAAGGTCATTAACTCGCCCTTAGCAATTTCGGGGGTCAACCTTCCGGTTACCACCATCACATCGACCGTATGGAGCCGCGAAAATGGCATTTTGTAACCTTCCTTGTCGACATAATAACCGCCGCCCGAAGTAACATATCTGTAATAAGGCTCGCGCTGGTCAACCTTGACCTTAACACCACCTTTGAAAAATTTCTTATCGGCACTTTCGAACCCAACATACACTTCGGCATTTTTCACCCATGGGTTTTTCTTCACCTGTTGTTCAATACGTTGAGTGTTCAATGTTTTCAATTTACTGCCCATCAAGCCTTTTGTTCCTGAGAAAACAATATTCGAAATAGCCTTTTCTGAAATAAAATGATCTTTCTCTTTGAAGAACACCTCAACCCCACTACACCGTAAAGCTTTAACCTGATTGACAATAAGCACCATTGTTACAACGATGAATATGACCAATAAGACCAGCCCCCCGAATTTTATGAGGATTTTCTTCTTCATTTGCCTGTGAATTTTTGGTTCAACATTTCGCAAATTGGCTCAATCAATTGATCGATATTTCCAGCACCCATTGTAATGAGCACATCAAACTCTTTGGTTTTAAGCACCTCAACAATATCATTCTTCGACATTATCGACTTTGATTGGATCTTCATTTTATTGAAAATAATATCAGAAGTCACGCCCGGAATTGGCTTTTCGCGGGCAGGATAAATGTCAAGAATAATGGCTTCGTCGAGCAAATCGAGACTTTGAGCAAAACCGCCGGCAAAATCCTGAGTGCGCGAAAAAAGATGTGGCTGAAAAATGCCCAGCACTCTCTTCCCTGCATAAAGTTCTTTCACCGATGAAATTGTTGCCCTAATCTCTTCGGGGTGATGGGCGTAATCGTCGATATAAATTACATGTTCATCCTTGTAACGAATATCGAAACGACGCTGAACGCCTTTATATTTTGCAATAGCTTGTTTAACCATTAACGGATCGGCACCCGACAAGAGCGCCACCGAAGCAGCCGCCAGAATGTTCTCAACATTCACTTTTCCAGGGTATTCAAGCCGAACATCTTTGATCACCATATTAGGGGCAACAATATCGAACTGGTAAGCGCCATCGACAATCGTCAACCGTTTCGCCATAAAATCGGCCTCATGATCGACAGAATAGCTCAAGAACCTCTTTCCTTCTGAAATTACAGGTTGAATATTTATTCCTTGTTTATAAAGAACAATCCCACCTTCGACAACATTAACAACAAACTGTCCAAAAGCTTCAACAATAGCTTCGTAAGTTCCGTAAATATCGAGATGATCGGCATCAATAGCCGTAATTACAGCCAGCGAAGGGTGCAATTGCAGGAATGAGCGATCGTATTCATCGGCCTCGGTAACAACTAAACTAGTTGCACTTTGAGGAAGGAGCAAATTCGAATCGAAATTCCTTGAAATTCCTCCAAGAAAAGCTCCAACATCGATACCCGACTCTTTCAAAAGCAAGGTAACCATTGTTGAAACTGAAGTTTTACCGTGAGTTCCTGACACAGCGATGCACTTTCTTTCGCTAGTCAGAAACCCCAGTAATTCACTTCTTTTTACAATTTGATAGTTGTTTTCCTTTAGGTACTGAAGCTCGATATGAGATTCGGGAACCGCCGGAGTGCGAACCACCAAAGTGTTAGTTTTTAAAAAGGTAACAGGAAGCTGATTGAGGTCTTCCTTATAATGAATAGTAATACCTTCAATAGATAATTGCCGGGTAAGGTCGGTTTCGGTAAGGTCGTAACCGGCCACAATTTTACCGGCATTGTTGGCAAAACGTGCCAACGCACTCATCCCAATCCCGCCAATTCCGAGAAAATAGATATTTGATATGTTGTTAAAATCTATCATTTGCTTTTTTTAGCCAGCTCTAAAACAATTTTTGCAATATCGTTTGCTGCATTGGGTTTAGCCAAACCAGCAATATTTTTTGAGAGCGATTTCAATTTTTCGTCATTCCCAATCAGCTCAAAAGCTTCAGGAATTAACCTCTTAACCGATTCAACATCGGGGATCATAATTGCGGCATCCTTTTCAACAAGAGCCATCGCATTTTTTGTTTGATGATCTTCAGAAACGTTTGGCGAGGGGACCAAAATGGTAGGTTTCTCCATTAAACAGAGTTCGGAAATTGTTCCTGCTCCAGCTCTCGAAATCACCACATCGGCAATACAATATGCCAAATCCATTCGCGAAACAAACTCGTTGATATGCAAATTAGGGCAGTCAATATTCTTAGTCTGTTCAATAATCGACTTGTAATAGTAATTGCCAGTTTGCCAAATCACTTCAACGTCGCTCTTTTTAATTATATCGATTGATGCCAGTATGCTTTCATTTAATGTGCGTGCCCCAAGGCTTCCTCCAACAATCAAAAGAACTTTCTTGCCCGGTTTTACATTGAAAAAAGTAACCGCTTCGTCTTTCTTGTTGAGCCCTTCGATAAGGTTCTTGCGCACAGGGTTTCCTGTATGAACAATTTTATCGGAAGGAAAGTAACGATCCATTTTATCGTACGAGACACAAATCTTTTTAACCTTCTTAGCCAACATACGGTTTGTAACCCCGGCATAAGAATTCTGTTCCTGAATTAAAGTTGGGATTTTCATGCTATTGGCAACCCTTAAAACTGGGCCACTTGCATACCCCCCAACACCAACCACAACATCGGGGTTAAACTGCTTAACCACACGTTTGGCAAGTCGCATACTTTTAACCAGATGAATAAAAAAAGTAATCATTTTGAACCCTGGCTTGCGCGGAAACCCCATAATAGGCAAACCAACAATATTGTATCCGGCAGCAGGTACACGTTCCATTTCCATACGCCCCAAAGCACCAACAAAAAGGATTTCGCAATCAGGAACCAAATCCTTCAGCTCGTTGGCTATTGAAACGGCCGGAAAAATATGACCTCCGGTACCACCGCCACTAACTATTATTTTCAATTTATCTGTCATTGTCATTTGTTTCAATTTCGATCAATCAAACAACGCTAATTTTTTCTTTTTTGCACATTCATCTTTATTTTCAGAAGCTTAACACTTGACTCTAATCAATTGCGCCAACTTCGGCAAAAGCATGATCTTCTTCCAATGGCTCGTCTTCCGAAATTGCTTCCTGCTCGGCATCCGATTCCTCTAAGGTATTCTGATAGCTTACCCTAAGAATGCATCCAAGCGAAAAAGCTGTAAACAACGTTGACGTTCCCCCCATACTTATCCACGGGAGTGTTTGTCCGGTAACAGGCAATAAACCAGTCGACACCCCCATATTGATCAATGCCTGAAAGACAAACATGAGGGTCAATCCCGCAACCATAAAGGCCGGAAACGTTCTTTTAGTTTGCCGTATTATCAAACCCGACCGGGCAGCAAAAATGATGTAAGCAAGAATAACAACGAAACTTATCCAACCATATTCTTCGACCAAAATAGCGAAGATGAAGTCGTTATAAGCTGCGGCCATGTGATTCCGAACTTTACTACCACCGGGGCCGTGGCCTCCCTGACCACCACGAAATATTGCGATTTGGGCGTAATCGGCCTGCGTAATACCCTTTTCCGATTCGGGGTCACCTTTAATAAACCTGTCTATTCGACCTCGAACCGTATTGAAACGCCCAATATTAACCGAAGATGCCAGAACGTAGATTATAACAACTGCTGCGATTCCCCCAACAACGGTCATGCCCAAGAACTTCAGTGGTACACGACCAATAAACATCAGCACCATCACAGTCAGAAACAGAAGAGCTGCTGTTGAGAAATTTGAAAGGGCAATAATGAGGCACGAAATACCACTTATTCCCATAATCCAAAGAAATGTATTTAACGATGGTGGATTTTCGCTATCCTGATTGTTTGCCAAAAGCCTTGAAACAAAGCACACAAGAGCAATCTTCACAATTTCGGCAGGCTGAAAAGAGATAAACCCAAGACTAAATGTACGCCCGGTACCTCCGCCCACTCTGAGCACTGTTGCTACACACAACAGCAGCACCCCAACAATTAAAACGATAGGTGAAAAAACAGACATATATTTCACAGGCACACGGTTAACAACCAACAGAATGACCCCAAAACCAGCCAAAATCATAACGAGCTGCTTAACCAGGTAATAGAAAGTATTGCCATTCATTTGTCGGTATGCCAGTGACCCTGTTGCGCTGTAAACAACCAACAACGAGAACAGCGATAAGAAGATCAGCACGATCCAAATACCACGGTCACCTTTTAGTATGCCAAATATTTTATTCATTTGCGTTCTACAAATTCCTTACGGCAGCTTTAAACTGAGTGCCTCTGTCTTCGTAATTATTAAATAAATCGAAACTTGCACAAGCTGGCGAAAGCAAAACGGTATCGCCTTGTTCGGCAAGAAAAAATGCTGATCGTACGGCATGTTCCATGCTTTTAGTTTCTACTATTTCGGGCACAACACCGGTAAAAGCTTTAACGATTTTAGAATTATCGACACCAAGGCAAACAATTGCTTTAACTTTCGATTTGACTAATTCAGTCAGTTCGTTATAGTCGTTCCCCTTATCGGTTCCGCCTACAATCCAAACAGTTGGCCTTGTCATCGATTCAAGAGCATACCAAGTTGAATTAATGTTGGTTGCTTTAGAATCGTTGATAAATTCGACACCATGAACGGTTAGGTGTTTTTCTAAACGATGCTCTACACCTTTAAAATCGGTAAGGCATTCGCGGATGAAATCATTTTTAATATCGGAAACTTTTCCGGTAATGGCCGCAGCCATTGAATTACAGGCATTGTGCTTACCCTGTAGTGCTAAATCATAGATTGACATTTCGAACGTTTTATTGTTATACTCCACCATAAGTTTTTCATTCTTCACAATTGCGCCATCGCCCTGGAGATTGTTTTCAAGAGTGAATGGCATTTTTTTAGATTGTATGTCGCGTTTTTTAAGCTCAGCTTGAATAATTGGGTCTTCGTCAAAATAGATGAACACATCTGAGCTGGTCTGATTCTGAACAATCCGAAATTTTGAATCGACGTAATTCTGCATTTCGTAATTATACCTGTCGAGATGATCGGGTGTAATATTCATCAAGATTGCCACATCGGCCTTAAACTCATACATTCCATCGAGCTGGAAACTACTGAGCTCAATCACATAATAATCGTAGTTTTCCTCGGCAACCATACGCGCAAAGCTTTTGCCTATGTTCCCTGCCATGGCAACGTTGAACCCAGCCCGCTTCAGTAAATCGTAAGTAAGCATTGTTGTGGTAGTCTTTCCGTTACTACCAGTAATGCAAATCATTTTTGCAGAAGTATATCGGCCTGCAAATTCGATTTCTGAAATAATATGAACCTGTTTTTCGCGCAAATGCTTGACGACAGGAGCTTTTTCGGGAATACCCGGGCTCTTTACAATCAAATCGGCATTCAAAATTTTATCTTCTGAATGTTGACCTTCTTCATAGAGAATCCCGTATTTTTCCATTTCGGCACGGTACATATCTTTAATTTTTCCGCTATCGGAAACAAAGACATCAAACCCTTTGGCTTTACCTAAAATGGCAGAACCCACACCGCTTTCGCCGGCACCTAATATGACTAAACGCTTTTCCATTAACGCATTTTAAGAGTTACGATAGTTACAATAGCCAACATGATGCCCACAATCCAAAACCGGGCAACAATCTTAGCTTCAGGGTATCCTTTCTTCTGATAATGATGATGAAGAGGCGACATGAGGAAAATTCTTTTCCCTTCGCCATATCTCTTTTTTGTGTATTTGAAATAGCTCACCTGCAACACAACCGAAAGATTTTCAACAACAAAAATTCCACAGAAAATTGGGATCAAAATTTCTTTCCGAATAATGATTGAGAAAACGGCAAGAATACCGCCCAAGGCCAAGCTACCAGTATCGCCCATGAAAACCTGTGCAGGGTAGGCGTTGTACCATAGGAAACCAATGGTTGCACCAATAAAAGCTGCCATAAAAACCGATAGCTCACCAATATTTGGTATAAACATGATATTGAGGTACTCCGACAACATGGCATGACCACTTAAATAGGCCAAAATACCTAGTGTAGATGCACTAATTGCGGTAGTTCCAGCAGCTAATCCATCGAGTCCATCGGTAAGATTCGTTCCATTAGATATTGCAGTAATCAAAAAGACAATTAGCAAGGCGTACAAGAACCAAACGGCTCCCTCCTGCATATTTTGCGGAAGAAATTTCACAAAAAAACGATAATCCAACTCCTGATTTTTCACAAACGGTATGGTTGTGGTCATCGATTTGACATCTTCCATTTTGTAAGTAAGCTCTTGTTGTCCGGTTTCAGGATTAGTTACCAGAGCTGTGATATATTTTCCGTCAGCATCCTGAACTTTTTCACGAACAATGACATCGTCGCTAAAGTAGAGAGTAGCAGCTACAATGACTCCAAGAGAAACCTGCCCCAAAATTTTGAATCTTCCGGCAAGACCCTCTTTATCTTTAAGGAAAACCTTAATATAATCGTCGATAAAGCCAATTAATCCTAGCCATAGAGTGGTGATAATCATTAGCCACACATAAATATTGTCGAGTTTCGCAAACAACAGAGTTGGGATAATAATTGAAGCAATAATTATAACACCTCCCATTGTCGGTGTTCCTTTTTTCTGCATCTGACCTTCGAGACCCAGATTACGAACCTCCTCGCCTATCTGCATCCTCTGTAGAAGACCAATAATTCGCCGTCCAAAAACCAAGGTAAAAGCAAGCGACAAGATTGCGGATGCCGCAGCCCTGAAAGAGATATACTGCATAACCCCCAAGCCAGGGATATCCCAATGTTCGATTAAAGAGTAGAGATAATAAATCATCGTAACCTCAATTAAATTAGTTCAAACACATTTTTCACTTCTTCCCTATCGTCGAAATGATGCTTTACTCCATTGATTTCCTGATAGTTTTCGTGGCCTTTACCCGCTATAAGAATAATATCGCCAGGATTAGCCAACATCGCAGCCGTTTTTATTGCTTCGCGCCTGTCGGGTATCGTCAGCACTTTCTTTCGGCTTACAGCATCAACACCAGCTTCCATATCCTTCAGAATATCTAATGGGTTTTCGGTACGCGGATTATCCGACGTTAGAATTACTTTATCACTTAGTTTACATGCTATTGCCGCCATCTCAGGACGTTTGGTTTTGTCGCGGTCGCCACCGGCTCCGGCAACACAAATCACCTGTTCGTTCTTTGTTCTGATTTCGGCAATTGTAGAAAGTACATTCTCCAAAGCATCGGGCGTATGTGCATAATCAACAACGGCATACGTTCCGGCAACCGAACGGAAAACTTCAAAGCGGCCATCAACCGGTAGCATCTGACTGACGGCTACCAGCACATCGGTCTTCGCAAAACCCATTGAAATAGCAGCCCCATAAACAGCTAACAAATTGTAGGCATTGAACCTGCCAACAAAGTGAGTCCAAACCTCTTCATTGTCGATATTCAAAAGCATTCCATCGAAATGACTTTCAAGAATTTTGCACTTAAAATCGGACATTGTGCGAAGAGAGTAAGTCAACTTTGTTGCTTTTGTATTTTGGAGCATCACATTACCATTCTTGTCGTCGATATTGGTCAACGCAAACGCTTCAGGTTTCAAATTGTCGAAAAACTTTTTCTTCGCTTTGATATATGCATCGAATGTTTTGTGATAGTCGAGGTGATCGTGTGTAATATTTGAAAAGATTGCTCCGTCGAAATCAAGACCAGCAATTCTATTTTGATCAATTGAATGAGAACTGACTTCCATAAAGCAATATTCGCAACCCACTTCTACCATTTTTCCCATCATTGAATGAAGCTGCAATTGATCGGGAGTGGTGTGTGTTGCAGGAAGATCTTCGTCGTTAATTTTATATGATATTGTTGAAATAAGCCCAGCTTTGAAGCCTAAACTAATAACCAACCGATAGAGTAATGTTGCGGTTGTGGTCTTTCCGTTTGTGCCAGTAACGCCGTAAAGTTTTAGCTTTTGCGATGGGTTTCCATAAAATTCTGAAGCCATAAAACCGAGCGCAATTGAAGAATCTTTCACCTGAATATAGGTCACATCATCTGAAATAGTTTCGGGAATTACTTCACAAACAATAACAGAGGCACCACAATCAATCACTTTAGGAATAAACTGATGTCCATCTGTATGTGTTCCGCCAATAGCAAAGAACACAAAACCCGATTCTATTTTTCGTGAATCGAAAGCTAAGCCCTGAACAGATTTATCCAAAGACCCTTGAATTTTTACGGTATCAACCTTCGCTATTAATTCTTTTAATGTTTTCATCATCGTTTCACTGTTTCAAATTGGCCCTAACTTAAGCTGAT
>CAZRXT010000032.1:0-14006 GCA_964604035.1 uncultured Prolixibacteraceae bacterium
TAAGCTTTCGAATTTCCTTTCTTTTCTTTGGAAACATTTGGTATACTGACTTATACCTAAGTTTAACCTGATATGTTTTGCCACCTATTTGAACAAAATAGAATATCTTAGGAAACACAGTATCTTTTGAACCAACATCATTTGCACGGATAATGTCGGCAAGGTGCTTTACAAAGAAATTGATCTTCCCTTTGTAAAGGCTATGAACGAAATCATCGCTCTTTAACCTATAACCAACATCGGGGCCATTGTACTTGAAAAAGAAAAGGCTATCAGCATTTCCGGCATCAATAGTAAAAGAAGTTACAAAATCCTTCTCGGCAATAAATACGCGTTTCAACGATTCGTTGTAGAATAAGAGATCGTTGCTCACAATGTTGAAACGGCACTTTACGTTGGTCGCAACTTTACCGTTTTGAAGAGCAATATCAACTTGTTGCCAATCTTCGGCCAAATAAGGGCAACCCTCTAATCCGGTATAGAAATGATAAATTTTGCCCATCAACTGAACATCTTCTTTTGGTATTTCGCTGTCGCCAACAGCAAAAGCAACTGTTGTTACTGAAAACAGAAGAATTAGCAGTGAAAATATTGATTTACTCATTTTATGCAGGTTTAAGGTTGTTATTCAACAGTAAATTCAAAAACAGAACGCAGTGTTTTTCCTTCAGAATCTATTGCCTGAACAACAGCAACATACGATCCTCGCTCATACGAACACTGAACCTCAACCTGGGCAGCGTTTGTAAAAGGCCCGAGCACAGGTTCCCAAAAAAGTACATCTCGAAAATCGGCCATAACTGAGCTCTCAATAAATTTATTTCCAACGTATTCGGAAGTATTACTGAAAGTTTCAACAAATGTACGAATGGAATTCTGAGGCATTTTCACCTCGTCGAACTGACATTTATAGGTAAATATCGAAAGCGCACTTTCAATGTAAAGATCGCCATAACACCTTAGTTCTGGCTGGGTTTCAATACGTTTTATCTTTCTTGAATTCAACACATTAAGGTCTTGAATATTATAAACCGGAATTCCATCGACCAAGATCCAGGGATTGTCGAAAAAACCAGTTTTATCGGGATTGAAAATCCTCATTGAGTAACCCTCTTTATCTTTTCGGATGCGCGAAAAAGGAAGAATTTCTTTCGAAATCTCTTCAAAATTATCGAGATCAAAGTATTGATCAGGAATTACAACATTTGAAGCCTTGCCGTAAAATGGATATTTGAAGGTTTTTTTTGCAGAGTCGATCTTGTCTTCGAACGAATAAACTTTCTGCAAAACAGCACGCTGAACAGCAAGTTTAACAAATTCACTCTGTTCGGTTGCTTCAGAAATGTAGAACGGAATTTGAACCGGAGGATTCAATAAATTTGGATAAATGGTAATCTGAAGTTCTCTATCTTTTGAAACTGTCTGAATAATAGCATCTTTCGAACCATAACACTCATCAATATGAATGTGGAACTCTCCCTTCGAATCGGTTTTTGAATAGATAATTTGAGGAATACTGTCGGGGACCGAAAAAAGAACCATTTCGCCTTCAACTGGCAACGAATCATTTTTTGAAATCACCTTTCCACTTATTATCAAACTATTGTAAATTTTCTCGTCGTTGGAACGAGCATATACCACTCTATTTTCAGCATCATCTAATTTCTGTGTTGTAGAATTGCCCAAACTATCCGGAATTTTGTACACCGAATACGAAATGCCCGAAGGGTAATCATTTCCCTCCTTTTCAACCCAGAACTTCACCTTTGATTTTGGGGAAAATTTAGACTGGTCGGCATACGTTTTTAACAATTTCCCTTCATTTTCGGGAACCATAACCGACTGGTCTATTGCCAAATAATTTCGGTTTAACTTTCGGGTTTCGTTTGTGTTGTTATTACCAAACCGATTTATTACAGATATGAGTTTAGAGGTAATCTCGGGCTTTCCATTGTAGTTACCGGTATATGCCCGAAGCAGATAAACGCCAGTTTCGAGCGAATCGGGAATCGTAAGTTCGCCTTGCCAGTGGTTGTTTTCGCGCAACAATATTCGCGAGGTGATAACACTCCCCTCGCCGCACAAATCGACAAACAAGATATTTTGATGACCGTTGTAATGCCCCGAAACCAATGAGTTCTTCAACCACACTTTTTCGCCCGAAACGAATACCGTTTTCTGAAGCTGAAGCTGTTGTATACTTGTATTGGGTGCTATTTTGGCTTCGGCGACTATTGCAGTTGCAAAAACAAAAAGAAGCGGCAATATATATTTCAATTTTTCCTTCATAACATCAACTTTTAAAACCAGAAATCAGGCCTCCTACCAAGAATACAATCCTCGTCGGAGACAGGAATTGGCAAAAAATCAACAACTCTAAAGTTGTCAATTTTATTAACGCCAAGATCTACTGCAATAACTTTTTCGGTATACGAAGCGGTATTGAAATAGCCAAAAGCGACTTTTGAAGAATCGGAAACGCAGTATATATTTCCGTAAATCTGATCTTCAATTGGATCGAACAACTTGCCTGAAGCTTCACTCTGGCTTTTAACACTTCGCCAAAATTTCGATCCTTCTTTTGTAATCGCAAACTGTTTAAGTTTATAGTAAATACTTGATGTAGCAACCTGCTCTAATGGGAGATCGAAGCGCGAAGAATCTATAGGCAAAGCCCCAAGCGAATAGTACGAAAGGAAATGCAAATCGCTTAATGGGAGTTGAATAAGGTTATCTTCCAAACTATAATCGTAAACATATATTTGAGACGAATTTTTTATCTTCCAACAGTAATAAGTCATTGTCATTGGCCCTTCACTAGCAACAACATAATAGTTAGAAAGGACATTCCATTTATACAAAAACCCAATCTCCTCGTTTCCCGAAGAATGTGGCAAAATAGAAAAAGTCATTCCATCATAATTCATAACAATCGGATCTCCCCAATAGTCATAATCGACATCCCTGAAAACGGTGTCGGTCAGATAAATTGAATCAATTGGAGTTGGCGAAGGCATCTTTTCAATTTTCGAACGATATTCAGTCTTATCTGAAGTAATAATTTTCAGAAAGTAGCCTACCCCAACGGTTGTCTTAATTTGTTCTACAGTCTGATATTCTCCAGAAGAAAGTTCGGTTGTAGGATAAGATTCTCCAGTTTCAGATTCGATTGTAACAACAGCCCTTCTTTCAGCAAAAAAAGAAGATCTCTCATCGAAATTAGCAGAACGGCTCAGTTTTATGGTTGTATATTCCGACTTGTCGGTAAGGATTCCCTCAACAACTAACGCATCAGGATATTGCTCCAGCTCCGGAATATAATAATCTTCGCACCCCCAGGTTATAATTAGGAGGAAGAGGAATATGTAGTGTATGTATCTTTTCATCACTTTCAGAATTAAAACCAGAAATTATAAGTAAACGAAGGTATTGGCACACCAATTACCGAAAATTGGTAAAGCCCGTACGAGTTGTAGTTGTTTTCCTTTGCAGGATCTTGTTTCGAGTAATACACCGAGAACGGATTGTGACGGCCATAAACATTGTAAACCGAAATAGTCCAGCTACTTCTCCACTTCTGATGCTTCAACAAACTACCTTCATAAGTCAGAGCCAAATCGAGGCGGTGATAATCGGGCAAACGATACTTGTTGCGGTCAGAAAAAAAGATCACTTCATAATCGTTTATCTTATACTTCGTTTCGGGAAGGGTGACTGGGCGACCTGTGCTGTATACAAAATTACCGGAAGCCGTAAACCTTCGCGAAATCTTATAACTGAGAGCCAAAGTCAAATCGTGAGGTTTATCGTAATTCGACTTGTACCAGTTACCATCGTTCACTTTCTCTTCGGCAAATTTGCCATCCATTTTCTTGAACGAACGAGAATAAGTGTAAGAAAGCCAACCCGTAAGAGTTCCTGAATTTTTCTTAACCATCAATTCGGCACCATAAGCTCTACCCTTGCCCATTATTAGGTATTGTTCAATGTTTTCGTTCAATATGAGGCGGGCACCATTTTTATAATCGACCTCATTTTGAATGTTTTTGTAGTACAGTTCAACAGAAGTTTCATACATGTTGCTTTTTAGGTTTTTGAAAAAACCCAACGACAACTGATCTGAAATCAGAGGGGAAATAAATTGGTCGCTCGCTTTCCAATAATCGGCTGGAGTGATTGACGTACTGTTCGATACCTGCCTTACGTATTGCGAAATGCGGTTATATCCCACCTTAAGCGAACTCGACTTTTGAAGCTGATATCGAAAAGCCACGCGGGGTTCAACTCCCTGATGATATTTTACGATATCGCCATTGGTATATGTTTTTGTGCCAGTAACGGTGGTTAAATTTATTGGCGAATTGTCGGCATAAGTATTTACCGTTGAGGCCCCTAAAAGCGCAAAACCCGAATATCGCACCCCTGCAATCAATGCAAGTTCCGAAGTAAGATCGAATTCATCTTCGAGATAAACCCCGGTTTCAATTGCATGTTCATTTTCAACATCGACATAAGCAGCAGCCGAAGTTTCGGAAAAAGGCGATGATTTTCCAGGTTCAACGTAATACCTAATAACACTAAAACCTGCATTTATTTTATGCCTTGGAAGTATTGCTGTTGAAAAATGATACGCCAGTTGTTCTTGTTCAATCGAGGTATTTAATTTATATTCAAAGTTCTGGGTACTAAAATCTACTAAGTCGGAATTATATTTACTGTAGTTTACTGAAAGAGCACCCGAACTGTATTTCGACAAAATATGGTTCCACTTTGCAGCCCCAATCAGGTTGCCGTAGCCATACTCTGCATTTTGGTAATAGTTGAAATAATCGTTACTCCCATAACCAAAAACACTAAGCTTATTCTTTGAATTGATGTTATAATCGAGTTTAGCATTGAAGTCGTAAAAACTTACAGAGCTTTGCTGCAATTCGTAGCTTTTCAACAAGCCAAGCACCCAATCGGAATAGGTTGAGCGGGCAGCAGCAATAAAGGTGAGCTTATCTTTTATAATTGGCCCTTCGACTGAAAGCCGACTGTTGATTATCCCAATTCCGCCATTTACTTTAAATTTTTTAGCCTCGCCTTTCTTTAAATCGATATCCATAACCGACGAAACCCTTCCGCCATATTTCGATGGAATTCCTGATTTAAAAAGAGTTACATCGTTAACAACAATTGGGTCGAGCATCGAAAATAGCCCAAACATGTGCGAAGTATTGAACACCGGCGCATCTTGAACAAGAATCAGGTTTTGATCGGAATTGCCACCACGCACGTTAAATCCGGCAGCATTTTCACCCGTAGATTGAACACCGGGAAGCATCAACATCCCTTTAATTACGTCGGCTTCGCCCATCATAACCGATAGTTTCTTTATCGATTTCATGTTCAGTTTCACCATCCCAATCGAAGTCGATTTATAATTATCTTCGGGCCTTTCTGCCAGCACGTTAATCTGCCCAAGCGAGATCGTTTTCTCATACAATTCAACTTCCATTTCGCCATCGTTGTAAAGAATTACGTCGCGAAGTTCATCGTCCAAACCAATAAATGTGAATTTCAATTTATTCTGACCGGCAGGCAACTCAATTCGGAAGTGTCCGTTCATATCAGACGAAGTTGCTTTCGACTGAGCTTCGCAAAAAACCTGCGCGCCGGGAACTGGAGTTTTAGTTTTCCCGTCGAGAACAGTGCCCGAAACTACAGCCTTCCTGAATTTTCCTTTATTCAACGGATCGCCAATTACAACCACATTGCTTCCTTGACGCGAAGTTTCCTGAACCTCGGGTTTTCCAGGCATCAATACAATATTGCCTTGGAATTCGGTGTAATGAAGATCATTCTGCGGAAGAAAACTTGCAAGATATTTATCAAGGGTAACGGGCTCAGTAAGCTGAGGCGTTACAATTTTTTCGACCCATTGCTCTTTAAACAGCAACCTGATCTGCTTTTCTTGTTGAAGTTTCTCGGCAAACACAGCAAACGGCAAATTTCCGTAAGGTTTCCCAACTTCAACAATGGATATGTCTTGCCCTGATACGCGAGTAAAAAGGAACAGCAACATTACCCACAAAAAATATTTATTCACAACTTAAGGTTTTGGTTTATCTTGAAATAAAAAGGTTTGCGTCGTTTTGTTAAGGTAAGCTCTTAAATTCAATGCATTAAAGATTTTCGAATTACTTCAAACAGAGATCTTAAACCTACAAAAATATAATTAGAACAACGATCATTAAATTGTTTTTAACTTTTCAATCATCGAAAGAAAATAATACATCGAAATTCATAGATAGAAATTTGTGCAGAAGGTTTAATCAGCTTCAAATGACAATTCAACAAAAAGAATAAAACATAACAGAACAACAATACAACAAAAAAAGGGCTACCTTTAATAGATAGCCCCCAATTAAATTATATCTGGAAAATTACTTTTCATTCGCAACCAACTTAACATCAATTGTAAAGTTGTCGTAAATGGTTTTGTCGCCTAAGTTATCGAAGAATTTACCCGAACCATATCGAACATTGTACTTACTTCTGTCGACAGTTACTTGAGCCGTTACTGTAAGGTTATCTTGAACTGCGTCGAACTCAACAGGATTTGTAATTCCTTTAATTGTAAGTTTTCCCTTCACCTTTGCTTTACCGTCTTTCAGTGTAGAGCTGCCTGTAAGTTCCAACACCGCTTCGGGGAAATTTTCAACTCCAAAGAAATCTTCAGATTTCAAGTGACCTACCAACTTATCGTTCCATTCGCCGGCAGCAAGATCTCCAACTGTAATTGATTTCATGTCGATTACAAACTTACCCGAAACAATTTTATTTGCTTTCAACGTAACGGTCCCCTCTTTTAGAGCAATATTGCCCCAATGTTCGCCACCAACTTTTTTACCTGTCCATTTTAATTCCGATTTCGATGTATTTACATTGTAGGTCTGAGCATTAACTGCGAATACTGCAACTACTAATCCGATAAGAAATAATACTTTTTTCATACTATTGTTTTTTTATTGTTTTCTAATTAAAAAATACTGTTACTATATTGGTTAACAACCATTTTATATCAAAAATGTTTAATTACAATTCGATATTTAAAATGTAGCTGTTCTCCAATGCTTTTATGTTGAATTCTTTTGTGTTTTCAATTCCAAATCCGTCCCTAGCGGTAAAAACCTCATCGTCTACTTTCACTATACCGCTGATAACAAACAGATAAGAACGCTCCGATTTCTCTTTCAACTTATAAGCTATGCTATTTCCCTCATCGAGTTTAACTCGCGAAATTTTAGCGTGTTGATTAATTTTCAAAGGTCCTTCTTCGTTATCAACCAAAACCTGCCATTGGTTTAGCTCAAGCGCCCTATCAAAAAGATGTTGACTGTAAACAGGCTGTACGTTTCGTTTTTCAGGCAAAATCCAGAGCTGCAAAAAATTAGCCGGTTTTTCTTTTGAAGCATTGAACTCAGAATGAAAAATTCCGGTTCCTGCGCTCATTACTTGCACTTCGTTCTCACCAATAATCTGTTTGTGGCCCATCGAATCCTGATGCATCAAACTTCCGCTAATTGGAATTGAAATGATTTCCATGTTATCGTGCGGATGCCGTCCAAAACCGGTGCCACCTTCAATAATATCGTCGTTCAGAACTCTGAGGTTCCCAAAATGAACTCTTTCGGGATCGTAATAATTTGCAAAACTGAACGTGTGGTGAGAATCTAACCATCCGTGATTTGCATATCCTCGTGTATTTGCTTTATGTATTGTTGTGATCATCTTTTCTTTGCTTTAAAATTATGAAACAAAGGTAAAGCACTACAAAGCAGTCCACAATGTAAAAATCAGAGATGATGATGTATATTTCAGATATAAATGTCTTTTATTGGCAACTATTCAGTTAAAAGACATAAGAATCTAGATCTGGATTGATTAAAAAAACCAAGTTGCAAAGCAAAAAATCATGATAAATTCATAAAAACTCCTCCTGACTCAAGTATCAAATCAGCATTAGTCTTGATACTTGCGTCTTGATACTTGATACTAAAATAGACCTTTAGCCAAGAAGTTTCTTGTTGAGTGCTGTACGGAAATCGGAAAACAACTCGCCAGTTTCGTTTTTAAAAAATTTACTGAAGTGTGAAGGATCATCGAAGCCTAGATGGTAAGATATCTCCTTATTAGTAAGCCCTGTATGTAGTCCCATTCGTTTCGCTTCAAGCACAATACGCTGAAAGATCATCTCTTTGGCAGTTTTTCCAAGATTCGATTTGATAACATTGTTTAGATAATCGGGGCTGATACTCATTGCTGTAGCATATTCAGCAACCTTATGCCATTGGCTGTAATGCTGATTAATCAACTCTTTAAACATTGAAACAATTGGCCGACCGCTTTGAATAGTCTGCGGATTCTCATCGATTGGGTGAATAGCCAACTTGTTGCACTCAATAAGAAAAAGCTTTAGCAATGCAGCAATACTGTCGAACTTAAATGAAGAGTCAACCCCAAAAGCCTCTTTGATTTCGAGAGAAAGAGATGACAACTTTTCGAAAACAATGAAAGGCAGATCTATTGGAGGCGTGCCAGTTCCACAAGAGAAAAGGCCAAGATTCGTAATAAATTGCTCGCTAATATAGTTCTGCGAAAGAAATTCGTCGTTAAACATTAATATATCGCCCTCGGGATCAGAACTTTCTATAACAATTTGGTGAACCTGCCCAGGGCTAACAAAAAAAACTGTTTGCGAATTCATCTTAAACTCTGCAAAGTCGATAAAATGCGACCCCAAAGCTTTTCGCACCAAAATCACCGTATAAAAGTCGTGTTTATGAGGAATATCTGGCTTACCGCCCGTGCGATTATAATTTTCGGACATGGTACGAAAGGCGAAAAAAACCTTTTCGTTGTTATGCATCAGCTGTTGTGTTGGAATTGATTGAACCATGAACCTAATATTATATTAGAATTTTATCATCCAAATTTAATCGAACTTATTAATTCTATCGCTATCATCCATACCAGAATGCAACATTCGACAAAAAATCCTTTGCAGTTATTGTTCAACGTTTCTACTTTTACTGCCAATAAAAAATATCTATTATGAGCTCATTCGAAATTTCGGCCGATTCTCCACTAATTTATTCCGAAGATTTTACAATCCGATCGTATCACACCGACCTGAACAGGAAACTAACCATACATAAACTGTGTAGTTTCTTTCAGGATATTGCAGGAAATCATACCGTTGCTTGCAGTGTTGGTTGGGACATAATGCAAGAGCAACAAGTCTTCTGGGTATTATCGAGAATGAAAATTGAAGTAACCAGCTATCCTGAATGGTGGCAGAAAATTAAAATTTCGACTTGGTCGACCGGAACTAACGGATTGTTTGCCTACCGCAACTTTAAAGTTGAAGACGAAGCGGGAAATTTACTTGTAAAAGCCTCAACAATGTGGTTAATGGTTAATACCGAGAGCCGTAGAATTGTCCGCCCTGCTGAATACATGAAAGGGTTTCCACTCTGTACCGACCAGGTATTTGATTCTGAACCAGAGAAATTGCCCGAACTTATGGATGCGGTTGAGTTTGATCCAACAAATGTAGTATTCACCGAAACCGACATGAACATGCACATGAATAATGTGAGCTATGTAGAACGGATAATCAACAGCTTCGAACTCGATTTTCTTATAAAACAGAAAGTTACAACTTTTGAAATCAACTTTTTAAAAGAAGCCGTTCCTGGCGATAAGCTGAAAGTATGCCGTCAGAAAATCTCGGAAAACGAATTTCTGTGCAATATTGTTCGCGTTCCCGATGGAACAGAAATGGTTCGCAACCGACTGATTTGGAGCCCTGTTTAAATATCCGAATTTGAAAAATGATTCTCAGTCCTAATTCGAATATTCCGAATTTGCCTTCAGGTTAAACGGTTTGCCTCCATCTTCTAGTTGAAAAAGAGGATCGACATAAGTATTGAAATTCTTAATCTTATTATTGGCTATTGAATCGATACGAGCATTGACATAATAGACAGAGAACCTTGAATGCGCTCCAAACTGGTAGTTTTCGCCACCTGCAATTCCCAGAGGAGTTCCAACCTGAACCGAATCGCCAAGTTTCACAAAAAAAGTACTATCGGCAAACACCTCATATCTACCAAACGAATTATCGGGGTGAAGGATTGTTAAAGAATTTTCGCCTGTTCGGTAGCCATTTACTGTTTTAGCTTCGGAAATTAAACAGACAACACCCTCGCGCATAGCCAAAACAGAGTCGCCTTTCGACATTGAGAAACCCCATTGAACTTTTGCCGGTTCTTCGCTTTTAGAGTTATCGAAAGCCAAAGCCTTAGTCAATTTCCCTTTCGACACAGGCAATTTGTAAACTGTATTAGGATCGTAAAGAACAGGAAAACCGCCAATGCGTGTGTAAAACGTATGTTTAAAACTTCCCGGAATATCGAGCAAAACCCTTTTTACCTGAAAAAGTAAATGCTTACCGTGTTCAAGAGTTGAAATATAAGGCAGGGCACATGTGGCTGTCATATTCTGAAAATCAGGAAAATCGAGAAAAAGCTGAACGGGATAAAAATTGGGGTTCTCGGCATAAAAATCATAAAGCCCATCACCAATTCTATCATAAGTAATAATTACTTTCTGGTAATTCTGAGCCATCAACCCAGAAAACAGAGAGATAAACGCGATCAATAAAATAGTTCTCTTCATCATAATCAATATAGTATACTTAATCTTCAAGATTCTAAAAATACAACAATTCGACTTTTTAAAACAACAATTTTTTAGTTCTTTTACATAGGATGTATAAAACTCCGCAACCGAATGAACAAAAAACCTAACGTTTCACCTTGGGCCTGGGTTCCAAGCTTATATTTTGCTGAAGGGCTTCCTTACGTAGTTGTAATTACTGTTTCGACAATAATATACAAGAACCTTGGCCTATCAAACACAGATATAACATTTTACACCGGATGGCTTTACTTGCCTTGGGTAATCAAGCCGTTCTGGAGTCCTTTTGTAGACAATATTCGTACCAAACGCTTCTGGGTTGTAACCACACAATTGTTAATGGGAGTTTTAATTGCATCGGTTGGTTTAACGCTACCGGTAGATAATTTTGTACGTTGGAGCCTTATCTTCTTTTGGCTAATAGCTTTCAGTTCAGCCACTCACGACATTGCCGCCGATGGCTTTTACATGCTTGGTCTCGATGCCCATAACCAGTCGTTTTTTGTTGGAATCAGAAATACATTTTGGAGAGTTGCATCAATCTCTGCGCAGGGTGGTTTAGTCTATTTATCAGGATTACTCATCAGCCAAAACATGAGCGCAAAAAAAGTTTGGACAATTATTTTGATAGGAACAGGCTTAATCTACTTTTCAATAGGTATTTACCATAAATTCTTTTTGCCTAAACCCGATTCCGATCCTTCGAAAACTATTCCCGGAGCAAAAGAAACAATTGAAAAATACTTTTCAACTTTCATCAGTTTCTTTAAACGTAAAAACCTGTTTCTTTTCATTCTGTTTATTCTTTTATACCGCTTAGGAGAAGCTCAGCTGACAAAACTAGCAGCCCCTTTCCTGCTCGATTCGTTAGAAAGTGGAGGACTAGGCCTTTCGAACGAACAAGTGGGTTGGGCTTATGGAACTGTAGGAATGATTGGGCTGATTGTTGGTGGAATTTTAGGCGGGTTTGCCGTTGCCAAACAAGGATTAAAGTTCTGGTTTTGGCCAATGGTCTTTGCTATAAATGCGCCAGATGCATTATATGTTTACATGGCTCATTTTCAACCCGACAACTTTCTTCTTGTGCAACTATTCATTGCAATAGAGCAGTTTGGCTATGGCTTTGGGTTCACCGCATTCACGCTTTACCTGATCTATTTTGTTCAGGGCGAAAATAAAACTTCTCACTACGCTTTCGCCACAGGATTAATGGCCCTGGGAATGATGGTTCCGGGGATGTTGAGCGGATGGATTCAGGAAACGCTCAATTACGAAAACTTCTTTATTTGGGTATTAATCTGTACAATTCCGGGATTTCTGATTGTTCCGTTCCTTAAGATTGATAACGATTTTGGTAAGAAACAAAAGAATAACGATTCAAAAAAATAAGGACTTTATCCAATAAAATTACCGTTTCATTGCCCTGTCCATATCCCGACGAGAATCATTTTCTTTGAGAGTTTCGCGCTTGTCGTAAACTTTTTTGCCTTTAGCAAGCCCAATGTCGAGTTTAGCAAAACCTTTTTCATTCAAAAAAAGACGCAAAGGAATAATCGTTAAACCTGTTTCTTTAACCTTTCGTGCCAACTTTTGGAGTTCTCGTTTCTGAAGCAGCAGTTTTCGCTCGCGCTTAGCTTCGTGGTTGCGAATGTTAGCATAAAAATACTCAGCAATGTTCATGTTTTTAACATACAACTCGCCTTCAAAAAACTGACAATACGAATCAACAAGTCCGGCTTTACCTTCTCTTATCGACTTAATTTCAGTCCCCTGCAATTGAATGCCGGCAGTATAAGATTCAAGAATTTCGTATTCAAAATAAGCTTTCTTGTTCTTTATATTGATGTTATTCCGAGGTTTAAGAGTCATAGTTTAATAAAGTAAATTGAATGAAATCCTTTTTAATAGAAATGAAAAAATCATGGTAGAAAAAAACATTCCTACAAAAAGAACAAAAAAGAAATAAAATCTTTTCTCTTCCGAAATGGTACAATAAGCATTAATTCCAACGTAAGCAAGATACAAACCATACCATGGGAAAACGCCACCCAAATAAAAAAAAGGCAACAAACCTGTTACTATACCCGAAAAAATAGCCGGCATTACAGAATAAATTGTAATTCGCTTTACAGCCGCAGTCGAGATATCAATATTAAAAGCCTTCGAAACCTCAAAAAGTAAAATTCTTGAAGCAAGAAAGATGAATAAAATCAACAAGACCTTCAATAAAGCTTTTATGAGCGAATCTTTCCAAAGGTAGCCATATTCTGAATTAAAAAGAAAGTCGCCTAACGGGATAAAAATGAGAATAATTAACAACCCGGGAATAAAGAAACGTCGGAGAATTAACGATGAATAATTCTTTCCCGATTTCACCATATTCCAGTGCTGCTTAGGGCTTAAAAGCAAAAACATGCTTTCCCTGAAAATTTTTTTCACCAAGTTTACCAAGTTCAAAAAATAAAAAATGAGAGGTACAAAAATACATTAGTTTTGCAATTATAAAGCCTTTGCTAAAACCATTTTGAATTTCGTATGGAGCAAATTAACCTTATAACCATTCTGGGTGCTACCGCATCGGGCAAAACCGGCGTAGCTGCACACTTAGCTCATCGCATTGGAGGTGAGATCATTTCGGCCGATTCGCGTCAGGTTTATCGTGGCATGGACATTGGCACCGGGAAAGATATTGCCGATTATACAATTGATGGAGAGCCGATTCCCTATCACCTAATCGACATTGTTGATGCTGGTTACGAATACAATGTTTTTGAATACCAGCGCGATTTTGTTAACGCTTTCACAAACATCCAAGCACGGAACAAATTTCCGATTATTTGCGGTGGAAGCGGAATGTATATCGAAGCAGTGCTGAAAGGCTATAAACTGATTAACGTTCCGGTGAACGAAGAGCTGCGAAACAGCCTGACGGGTAAGAGTCTTGAAGAATTAGCTTCGATTCTGAAAACCTACAAAACCCTTCATAACCAAAGCGATGTTGACACTGTAAAACGCGCAATCCGAGGCATTGAAATTGAAGAATACTATACCCAACATTCAGAAATTGACACGCATTACCCCGAAATCAACAGCTTAATTGTTGGCGTAAAATACGACAGGGAATCGCGAAGGCGAAGAATTACCGAACGACTGAAAACCAGGCTAAAAGAAGGGATGGTTGATGAAGTAAAAAAACTGCTCGACTCGGGCATAAAACCCGAATCGCTTATTTATTACGGACTTGAATACAAATACAT
>CAZRXT010000033.1:0-11898 GCA_964604035.1 uncultured Prolixibacteraceae bacterium
AAAACCTTGTGCCCAAAGCTCACCACTGGCTTATTTTACATGGCCGTTACGTGTGCAAAGCCCGCAAACCCAACTGCGAACAATGTGGGTTGACCAATTTCTGTAAATACTTTCTGGAAGGAAATTTGATCAGCTAAATTGAAGATTTTTAGTTGCAATTACTTGTAAATTAATTTTTTTGAAATCTCAGGTACTTGCAAACTCAGGCACTCAGGTACTTTTTTTAAGAAAGCAGCAATAAACTTAAAGCCATTACAGCCATTCCGCTTACAACTCCGTAAATCGAAATGTGATGCTCGCCATATTCTTCGGCTGCTGGCAGAAGTTCATCAAGAGAAATAAACACCATAATTCCGGCCACAGCTGCAAGTACTACTCCCAAAATGATTCCCGAGTTTGAAGCAGTTAAGAATGGGATTAGTGTCAGGTAGGCGATTAAAGCGCCAATTGGTTCGGCCAACCCAGAGAGGAACGATAATAAAAAGGCTTTCTTTTTACTTCCTGTGGCAAAATAAATTGGGATCGAAACTGCTATTCCTTCAGGTATATTGTGAATTGCGATGGCAACCGCAATGGCAATACCTACTTTTGGGTCGTTCAATGCGGTCATGAATGTGGCAATTCCTTCTGGAAAATTGTGGATAGCCAAAGCAAGTGCGGTGAGAATACCAACCCTGTAAAGTTTTTTGAGTTTCAAATCATTAGGTTCGTTCTCCATATCTTCAACTTTGCGCACTTCGTGAGGGTTTTCAAACGAAGGAATAAATTTATCAATCAATGTAATAAGGAACATTCCGCCAAAGAACGCTAAAATGGTATAAAGCAATGCTTTTTTCTGGGGCAGCGTTTCTGTAAACTCAGCCATAGCCGTAGGGAACATTTCAACAAAAGATACATATATCATTACACCCGCCGAAAAACCCAGAATATAAGATAGAAATTTGGTGTGGGTCCGCTTAGTAAAAAAAGCAAGTGCACTTCCAATTCCGGTTGAGAGCCCTGCCACAACAGTCAAAAGAAAAGCGATAAGGAAATTTTGTTCCATGCGGATTAAAGTTTAAATAGAACCTTATTTGTATTTATTCAAAAATAGGAAAATAAATGTTAGGCAAGATTTATGATGAATGTTTCTGTATTTGAATAATTAAGAATTAATGTTGACGATAATCAAATTAATATTGACAGCCGATTGAATGTTTTTTCATGGTTAAAGAACTTTATGAAATAGGTTAAACTGATAAAAGCCTTCTTTGATTTTTGAAATAACTTCTTACTTTTGCTTTCATAATTGAAAAACTAAAAATTATAGATTATGGCTTATAAAATTTCTGACGAATGTATCGCATGTGGTACTTGTATCGATGAATGTCCTGTTGAGGCTATTTCTGAAGGCGATATTTATAAAATTGACGCTAGTATCTGTACCGATTGTGGTTCATGTGCTGAAGTTTGTCCGGTAGAAGCTATTGCTCCAGCTAAATAGCTTTTGTACAGAACAATTCATTAATCTGGATTTTATCCTGTACAAGGGTGTCCATAATTGGGGGCATCCTTTTTTTTTGCTTTTTTTTTCGAGTGAATGAGATTTCCGTAGTGTAATTGAACTTTTGTTGGTTAATATTTCGTGAATCTTATCTACCTCTCAGATTGCATAAACCAAGCAGCTAATTATATTTGTGCTTTGTAGAACGTATTTTTGAAGAGGAATGTAAAACCAAAGATCAACCTTTAACTCTTGGTCAATGGTGTTTGCTTGCAAAGAAACTGATTCGAACTTTAAAGAGTTTTTGAAACCTATTATGAATTGGGTGTGCTTGTTGAGCATACTCAATGCCAGATGCAACTACTTGTGAGCGTGTTGTCTGGTCTTAATAAACTAATTTTCTTCGAATGGATAACATTTTTAAAGGTACCGGACCGGCTGTAATAACGCCATTTAAGAACGACCTCTCGATAGATTTTGATGCATTGGGAAGGTTGTTGAATTTTCAGATTGATGCTGGCATTGATTTCATTGTTGCACTTGGTACAACTGCCGAAACTGTTACAATGAGCCACGACGAACGTCATCAGGTTTACCAGTTCATCAAAAAGATCAACAATGGGAGACTCCCATTAATGGTCGGATTTGGAGGAAACAATACTGCTGAAGTTATCAATCATATAAAATCGGCCGATTTTAAAGGTATCGATGCTATTTTATCTGTTGTTCCTTATTATAGCAAACCATCGCAGGAAGGTATATTCCGCCACTTTATGGCAATTGCCGAAGTTAGTCCTGTTCCTATTGTATTATACAATGTTCCATCGCGTTGCGGAGTAAACATGACTGCCGAAACAACCCTCAGGTTAGCTAATGCTTCTGAAAAATTTATGGGCATAAAAGAAGCCTCAGGCGATATCGTACAGATTAAGAATATTATCGATCGGGCACCTAAAGGTTTTGGCGTAATATCTGGAGACGATTCTTTAATATTTGCGGTCAATTCTATTGGGGGCGATGGCGTAATTTCTGTTATGGCTAATGCATTGCCTAAGCAAACTATTGCTATTACAAATAAAAGTTTCAAAGGCGAATCGGATGCCGAAGAGTTGCAACTATCTTACAAAGAGCTTATTCGTTTGCTTTTTGTTGAGGGAAATCCGGCTGGGGTTAAGTCAATACTAAATCAAAAAGGTATGATTGAGAACGTGTTACGTTTACCTCTCTGTCCGGTTAGCGACGTTGTTAGCCAACAAATTTCGGAAGAATTGAAAAAACTTTGAAATGTCAGTCGATTTTAGTCAAATTCCTTCGCCTTGCTTTGTTCTCGATGAACAATTGCTTGAAAAAAACCTTCAGTTAATCCGTTCGGTAAAGGAAAGGGCTGGAATCGATATAATACTTGCATTTAAGGGATTTGCCATGTGGAGCGTATTCCCAATTCTTCGGAAATACATCCAATCGACTACCGCAAGTTCGTTGTACGAGGCTCGATTGGCTTTTGAAGAGTTTGGCACACCAGCTCACACTTACGCGCCTGTTTATACCGACAACGATTTTCCTGAAATATTGGCTTGTTCGAGCCACATTACTTTTAATTCACTTTCGCAGTTTGAGCATTTTCTTCCTGTTGTGAAACGTTCCCAAAAGAAGGTTTCATTAGGAATTCGTGTCAATCCTGAATTTTCGGAGGTAGAAACCGATTTATACAATCCATGTGCGCCCGGTTCTAGGCTTGGTATTCTTGCCGAAAATCTGCCAGATGTATTGCCCTCGGAAATAGAAGGCCTTCATTTTCATGCGCTTTGCGAGTCGAAATCTTTCGATCTGGAGAAAACATTAGCCGCTTTTGAACAGAAGTTTGGCCGATACTTTTCTCAACTTAAATGGGTGAACATGGGTGGAGGGCATTTAATGACCCACAAAGATTATAATATTGATCATCTGATTGAAATACTGACTGATTTCAAGGAACGGACTGGCTTAGAAGTTATTCTTGAGCCTGGGAGCGCGTTTGCCTGGGAGACTGGTTATCTGGTTTCAACAGTTATTGATGTGGTTGAGAATAAGGGAATCAAAACAGCAATTCTCGATGTTTCGTTTGCGGCCCACATGCCCGACTGCCTTGAGATGCCTTACAAACCCCGAATTATTGGCAGCTATTTCGAACCTGTTGAGGGAAAACCTACTTACCGTTTGGGTGGAAATTCTTGTCTTTCGGGCGATTATGTAGGTTTCTGGTCATTTGATAAGGAGCTTTATCCTGGCGATCAGATCGTTTTCGAAGATATGATTCATTACACAATGGTTAAAACCACTTTCTTCAACGGGGTAAACCACCCTTCTATAGGAAGTTGGAACGATAAAAATGGCTTCAGGCTTATTCGTAAATTTGGTTACGACGACTTCAAAGGAAAACTTTCGTAGTTTGCTTTGAGAAAAGCAGAGATCCTAAATTCAATTCGAATTCATTGTGACTTAAAACAAAAAAAGCTTTCCATTTCTGAAAAGCTTTTATTTCTGAGTCCGATTTTCTACTTCAAATTTGTTTCGAAATAGTTGAATATTTTGGTATAAAGGTTCTTGCGGGTTTCTCCACCAAAAATTGAATGGTTTCGGTTGGTGTAGAGGTGCATGTCGAACTGGATTCCTGCTTGTACCAACGCTTCGGCAAACTCAAACGTGTTTTGAACATGCACGTTATCGTCGGCAGTGCCATGAATAATGAGCAAGTGGCCTTTTATTCCTTCTGGATGATTAAGAGGGGAATAATCGTCATACCCATCGGCATTTTCATGTGGCCTGCGCATGAAACGTTCGGTGTAAACTGTGTCGTAGAAACGCCAGTTTGTAACCGGGGCAACAGCAACACCTGCTTTAAACAACTCGCCACCTTTTTCGAGGCAAAGGGCAGTCATGAAACCTCCGTGGCTCCAGCCCCAAATTGCAATGTTGCTTTTATCAACAAAGGGTAGGGTGGTCAGGTATTTTGCTGCTTCAATCTGATCGTCCGACTCAAGTTTCCCCAATTGCATGTAGGTGCATTTTCTGAACTCTTCGCCACGGGCAGCAGTCCCCCGAGGATCCACACATACAACAATATAGCCTTGTTCGGCCAGAAAATAGTGCCAGTCTATAAGCCAACTATCAGTAACTTCCTGCGAATTTGGCCCGCTGTATTGGGTCATCACCACCGGATATTTTTTTGATGCATCGAAAGTCGAAGGTTTTAGCATATAACCGTTCAATTCAACACCTTCCGAAGTTTTAAAGGTGAAAAAACCGTGGCTTGGGAGCGTGTATTCCTGTAGTTTTTTCTTAAGATCTTCGTTATCTTCTATCGTTTTTATCTCTTTCCCTTTGATATTCTTAATTGTAACCTGGAGTGGGGTAGTGCTGTTTGAGTAGAAATTGAAATAGTATTGAAAATCGGTGCTAAACAGAACGCTGTTGGTGCCATCTTTCTCGGTTAAAAGGATCTCTTTTTTGCCATCGGCTGTAAGTGAATAAACCTCTCTTTTCAATGGTGATTTTTTTGCTGCCTGATAGTAATAAACCTTTTTAACTGGGTCGTATCCGTAAAAACTGGTTACATCGAATTTTCCCGATGTTAATTGTTTTTCAATGAACCCACTGTTTTTATAAAGGTAAAGGTGCGACCAGCCATCGCGCTCACTTATAACAGTAAAGTGTTCGTTATCATCGAGAAAAGTGAAGTTTTTCAGAAAATCTTCGTCAACATAGCGACTGTTTTTTTCAGTAAAGAAAATTCGGGTGTCGCCGGTAAACGGATTGGCATAAAGCATGTTTAGTTCGTTCTGGCGGCGGTTCAATCTGGCAATTGCCAAATCGTTTCCGGCTTTGGTCCATTTAATCATCGGGATGTAAATGTCCGTTTCATCGCCGGTTTTCATTCTAATTGTCGATTTTGTTTTGATATCGTAAACATGCACAGTTACAACAGAATTATTTTCGCCTGCCTTTGGGTATTTGTAAGTGTACTCTCCCGGATATACTTTATTCTTAGCTTTTTCGGGCGATAAACCTTTGTATTCGGTGAATGAATATTCAGGTACGTCTTTTTCGTTAAACTTCACGAAGGCAATCATTTTGCTGTCGGGCGACCACGCAAAAGCTTTATTGTATTCGAACTCTTCTTCGTAAACCCAGTCGGGTATCCCGTTAATGATTTCGTTCTTTTTTCCATCAGTTGTAACCTGTGTCTCAGATCCAAACTTTATGGTTTTCACAAAAATATTATTGTCTCTTACAAAGGCAACCCGTTCACCGTCGGGCGAGAATGTTGCAACTTGTTGAGCTCCTTTTTCCGAAACAGGAGTTAAGGTTTTTGTGTAGAAATCCCATACAAAATAATTGGCCGTATATGAGCGTCTGTAGATCGGTTTCTTGTTGGTTTCTAGTAATATGCGTTTTTCGTCATTGCTGAAAGCATAAGATGCAATGTCGTCGATTTTTATCTCGTCGAGCATTTTCGTGTCAAATAAAACAGCAACTTCTTCGCCTGTGGCATAACTGTATTTTACAATTTTATTTCCTTCTTTCAGCATTGTAAAGTTTGCACCATCGGCCATTGGGCTTATAGCTGAAACCGTCTCAGAACGAAACGTTTTTTTCGATACAAAATCGTCGAGGGTGAGTTGCTTTTTTTCTTGGGTAAAAGCATTGAAGAAAAACAATAAAATAGTCAAAGTCAATATAATACGGTTCATTTTGCTGTTTTTTTTAATTGGTGCGAAATTACTATTAATTCCTGTTTTTTTTGATTTTGTAATGCTATTTTGCTATCAGAGCCTGAATAAGGTTACTTGTGTCTCTTAAGTTTTTCTTTTTTCTTTTAGTCTGATTTGCATCGTTTTAGTTGCTCAGAATTTGATCTTAATTTAATATATAGTGCATTTTTAAGCTGGAAGTTTTTTTTGATCGAACCCAATTCAAAAAATAGATATACTTTTGGCTTCCATTTTTTAATGAAAAAATTGTTGCAACGATTGCATTTTAGATGAAGAAGTTCAGGAGTCAGAAAAATATATTTACCAAACGCATAGATCTTTTTTTTACAGACGTTTACGATGCCTGTAGATTTGTATTACTCTTCTTTAAAGAAGGGTTTACACGCCCTTTTCATTTTCGCGAAATTATTCATCAGAGCTATGAAGTTGGTATAAAATCGTTGCCGCTGATCACCCTAACAGGTTTTATTGTAGGAATGGTTTTTACGAAGCAAGCTCGTCCTTCGCTCGAAGATTTTGGTGCAACATCGTGGTTGCCATCTTTAATGGGCATTGCTATTGTTAAAGCTTTGGGACCTCTGGTCACTGCCCTTATATGTGCCGGGAAAGTTGGCTCGAGTATTGGAGCAGAACTTGGTTCGATGAAAGTGACCGAACAGATTGAGGCAATGGAAGTTTCGTCAACAAACCCATTTAAATATTTGGTTGTTACCCGAATTTGGGCTACTACCATTTCTGTTACGATTCTGGTTTTCTATTGTAGTTTTGTTGGGCTAATGGGATCTTATACTAATGTTCATGCCCAAGATACTAGCAGTATTTTAACTTTCTTTCAGAATGCATTTTCAACAATTACCTTTGTCGATCTTTTTAGTTTGGTTTTAAAATCTATCATTTACGGGTTTACAATTGGTGCTGTTGGATGTTTTAAAGGATACAATGCGACCCAAGGTACCCGTGGGGTGGGGAAGGCTGCTAATCAGGCTGTTGTGTTGAGCATGTTTTTAATATTCATTGAGGAAGTTCTCATTGTTCAGGTTGCTCACTGGATTCGATACTTTTAGTTATGGAGAAACTGCAGAATCATACAATTAACAGAGACGAACCCGTTATTTCTATTGAAGGTTTATATAAATCTTTTGATAGTCTTGATGTTTTGCGTGGTGTCGATTTTACTTTGTATAAAGGCGAGAATGTTGCAGTTCTTGGTAAGTCAGGAACAGGTAAATCTGTTTTAATCAAGATTATAGTAGGGTTGTTGAAACCCGACAGCGGCAGTGTAATTGCGCTAGGAAAACATGTCGATAAACTTAAACGTAAAGAGCTTGACGCATTGCGCTTAAGAATAGGTTTTTCGTTTCAGAACAGTGCTTTGTACGATGGAATGAATGTTTATCAGAACCTTGCATTCCCCTTGACGATGAATATGAAACACTTAACCAAAAAGGAGGTTGATTTTTCGGTCGAAAAGGTTCTTGATGCGGTAGGTCTTTTAGATAAAATATCGCAAATGCCTTCCGACCTTTCTGGTGGTCAGCGAAAAAGGATTGGTATAGCTCGTACGTTAATTCTTCAGCCCGAAATTATGTTGTACGATGAGCCAACTGCTGGGTTAGATCCCATTACTTGCACCGAAATTATCGACCTAATAAATAATGTGCAACACCGGTTCAATACGAGCTCAATCATTATTACCCACGATCTTACGTGTGCAAAAAACACATCAGACCGTGCAGCTATGTTGTTAGATGGTAAATTCATTAAGGTTGGAACTTTTGATGAAGTTTTTGATTCAGAAGAAGAACATATTAAAGAATTTTACAATTATAATTTTATTAAATAATAGTTGATAAGAAAATGTCGGAGCTTGATAGTTTAGTGCTTATTTGTTTGACTATAAAGCTCTTAAATTTATAAAATATTAATCGAATGAATGAATTGTCCACAAAAAGAAATGTATTAGTAGGTATTTTTGTTTTTATAGGTTTGATTTTTCTTACTGTTGGTATTCTTTTGATTGGCGACCTTCATAAAACTTTTGAAAAGAAGATTGAGGTTGTTTCTCTTTTTGACGATGTGGCCGGATTACAGAAAGGTAATAATGTTTGGCTATCGGGTGTGAAAGTTGGAACAGTGAGTGAACTAGGATTTTATGGAAATTCAAAAGTTAAAGTTTGCTTTCAGATCGATGAAAAGGCGAAACCTTATATCCCTAAAGATTCGAAAGTAAAATTGAGTAGCGATGGATTAATTGGAAACCGAATTCTTGTAATCTATGGAGGTTCTGAAAATTCAGGAAAGATTCAAGCTGGCGATACTTTAATCGTTGAAAGGACCTTTTCTTCGGAAGATATGCTCAATACTTTGCAGAAAAACAATGAAAACATACTGGCAATCACTACCGATTTCAAAACACTCAGCAATAAGCTTGTTCGGGGCGAAGGCTCTATCGGGAAACTGCTCAATGACGATTCAGTTTATGATAATATAAATGCCGCAACAGCTTCGCTTCAACTTGCATCGCAAAAGGCACAACAGCTATCAAAAACATTGGCCGATTTCAGTGCTAATCTGAATAAAGAAGGCACGCTGGTAAACGATTTGACGACCGATACTGTTGTATTTAATTCCCTTAAAACATCGGTTTTACAATTGCAGCAAATGGCCGATACAGCCTCTTTATTTATTTCAACCATTAAGCAAGATGCTGGTAATCCAAACTCTTCGTTGGGAATTTTGCTGAAAGATGCCGAAGCAGGAACCGACCTGAAACAAACCATTAAGAACTTAGAGAGTAGCTCTGAAAAATTGGATGAAGACCTTGAAGCTCTTCAACATAGTTCGTTGTTGAAACGATATTTTAAGAAGAAAGCAAAAGCTGCTAAATCTTCGGCAGAGTAACAATTAGACGAATTTTTGCACTACTCGGTCTGATTTTATTATTTGAATATATATCAGCAAAGCCAGATGTTTAAACATCTGGCTTTGTGTGTTTTTTGTATTTGAATTAATCTTTCTGAACATCTTATTTTCTTGAATGTTATATATTTAGAAAGCAAATATTTATTTATATCTTATTATTGTCCCGATTTTAGTTATTTTGGGCGCTCAAGTAAGTAACCTTTTTTGATTAAGCTCATTTAACCTTCATACGTTACTTTTTTTGAAACCTATTTAGTGATTATAATTTAAATAAACAGTTGATATGAAGAACCCGATTATTTCTAGGAATTTTCTCGATAAAAATGCTCTTATAACAGTTAATGGGAATATAACCTATTCCGCATTGTTAAAGCAAGTTCAACAGTTTGCCAATATTTTTGATCAGAAAGGATACTCTAAAGTTGCCATTTATGCCGAAAATAGTCCAGCTTGGATTACTGCATTTTATTCGGCAATTCAAAATAATTGTATTGCAATACCAATCGATTTTCTCTCTTCGACCGAAGATGTAGCTTATATTATCGACGACTGCCAGCCCGATTTGATCTTTATTAGTGCAGCAATGGTTGATGCTTATAAAAAAGTCGAAAGCAAAACAACTCATAAGCCTGAATTACAGATATTCGAGGATATTAAAATCGACCAGAATATTGCTGAAAGTCAATGGTTGGCTCCTGACGATGACGATGCAACTGTAGCCATTATTTACACCTCAGGAACCACCGGAAGTCCGAAGGGTGTTATGTTATCGTACACCAATCTTTTAATGAATATTACAGCTGTTATCGAAGCCAAAATTTATGTGCCCGAGCGCGAAGTATTGGTCCTTTTACCTTTACATCATGTTTTTCCGCTGATTGGTTCAATGATGGTTCCTATATTTCTTGGAAGCACAATTGTGATGGCTCCATCGATGCAGGCTTCCGACTTAATGAAAACATTTGCCGAAAATAAAGTCGGCGTAATGATTGGCGTGCCTCGTCTGTACGAATTGCTGTATAAAGGGATCAAAGGCAAAATTGAGAAAAGCTTTATTGGGCGCACTCTGCTTAAAATTGTTATGGCTACCGGAAACCAGAAGTTTGGAAAGATAGTTTTCAAAAAAGTACATCAAAGCTTTGGCGGAAATCTTGAATATATGATTGCTGGTGGCGCTGCTCTAAATAAAGAAGTGGGCAGATTTTACCACTCTTTAGGGTTCAATATCCTCGAAGGATTTGGAATGACAGAGGCTGCACCTATGATTACTTTTCCTCGCCCGGGTAAAGTTGTGCTTGGCTCTACCGGACAAGCGCTGCCTGGTATATCAATTGAGATTCGCGATGGCGAAATTGTAGCAAAAGGCCGCAATATTATGAAAGGTTACTATAATCGCCCCGTCGAAACTGCCGAAGTATTGAAAGATGGCTGGTTGTACACCGGCGATTTGGGCTATCTCGATAAAGATGGATATCTATTTATTACAGGTCGTAAAAAAGAGATAATTATTCTTCCTAACGGAAAAAATGTTAACCCGGTTGAAATAGAAATGAAGCTTGAAGGATTTTCTCCTGCAATAAAAGAAGCCGGTGTTTTCCTTCACAACGAAATGATTCATGCAATTATTTTTCCCGATTTTAACTTTTTGGCCGAAAACGGAGTCGACGATATAAACCTGTATTTCAGAGATGTAGTTATTTCGCCTTTTAATGCAGAAATGAGTTCTTATAAACGGATTATGCAGTTTACGTTGGTTAAAACCGATTTGCCCCGAACTCGTTTGTCGAAACTTCAGCGCTTTAAACTTGCCGACTTGGTAGAAAGGAAAGAGATAAAAGAAGCAGACTCCAATGTTCCCGACACATCTGAATACCGCGCAATTAAATCTTTCATCGAAGCGCAAGCCGATATGGATGTTTTGCCCGATCACCATTTAGTCTTTGATATTTCGATGGATTCGCTTGGTAAATTGAGCCTTATCGACTACATCGAGAAAAGCTTCGGAATAAAAATGAATGAGGAGCAGTTGCTGAAATTTCCTTCTGTAAGAAAGATTGCCGAGCACATCCACGACAATAAACTTTTCACTAAGACCGATAACCAATCGAGTACTTGGTCGGGCGATTTAAAAGATGATTCGGAGGTAATTTTACCAAAGAAATCATATTTGTTAAGGCCGGCTGTAAGTTCTGTTCGTGGTATTTTCCGCTTGTTCTTTAAGTTCGAAGGAAAAGGAATGGATAACATTCCAGAAGGGCCATGCTTTTTTGCGCCAAATCACGAATCGTTGCTCGATGCTTTTTTGGTGTTATCGTACCTCGATAAGACAACACTCAAAGACACCTTTTCGTATGCAAAGAAAGATCACATGAAGGGTGCAATTCGTCGATATATTGCCCGCCGTTCCAATATCATCATTATGGATTTATCGCACGATTTAAAAAAATCCATTCAGAAAATGGCCGAGGTTGTTAAACAGGGAAAGAAAATTCTAATCTTCCCAGAAGGTACACGAACTCAGACTGGTGAACTTGGCGATTTTAAAAAAACGTACGCAATTTTGAGTGCCGAACTCAAAATACCGGTTGTTCCGGTTGTTATCGATGGAGCTTATGAGGCAATGTCGTCAGGTGCAAAGAAAATCAAGTGGGGACAAAAAATTAAGATCGAATTTTTGCCACCAGTTTATCCCGAAAATTTGAAGCCCGAAGAGCTCAATGCAATTGTGAAACAGAAAATTGC
>CAZRXT010000033.1:11998-13833 GCA_964604035.1 uncultured Prolixibacteraceae bacterium
AACTAAATATTCACATAGAAATCGAAATTATTACTGCTGAAAACCTTGTAATCATGGTAGATTAATTATCTTTGCGAACTTGTTTTAAAATTATTATAAAGATGATCAGCATATCTCTTCCCGATGGGAGTATCAAACAATTTGAAAGTCCAGTAACTGGTCTTGATATAGCAAATTCTATTAGTCCACGTTTGGCATCTGATGTTTTAGCCGTTTCAGTAAACGAAGAAGTTTGGGATCTTACCCGCCTTATTTCATCAGATGCATCAATAAAACTTTTCAAGTGGGACGACCCAGAGGGCAAGCATGCTTTCTGGCATTCATCAGCTCACTTGTTGGCCGAAGCCGTCGAAGCAATTTATCCAGGAACAAAGTTTGGGATTGGTCCGGCTATCGATAATGGTTTTTATTACGATGTCGACCTTCCAGATGGAAAAGTATTGTCGGATAAAGATTTAGAGCAGATTGAAAAGAAAATGCTCGAACTTGCCCGTCAGAAGAATGCTATCACTCGTGCAGATATTTCAAAAGCTGAAGCACTTAAAGTTTTTCAGGAAAAAGGAGATCAATACAAACTTGAATTGATTAACGATTTGGAAGACGGTACAATAACTTTATATTCTCAAGGAAACTTTACAGATTTGTGCCGCGGGCCTCACTTGCCAAATACCGAGTCAATTAAGGCTATTAAGTTACTTAATGTGGCTGGTGCTTACTGGCGAGGAAACGAAAAGAATAAGATGCTAACCCGTATTTATGGCGCATCTTTTCCAAAGGCAAAATTGCTTGAGGAATATCTTGTTCTTCTTGAAGAAGCTAAAAAACGCGACCACCGTAAAATTGGTAAGGAAATGGAACTTTTTGCATTCTCGCCAGAAGTGGGAATGGGGTTGCCATTATGGTTGCCAAAGGGAACAACTTTGCGCGACAATCTTGAGCAATTCTTGAGAAAAGTTCAGAAGAAATATGGTTACCAGCAGGTAATTACACCGCATATTGGTAATGTTAATCTGTACAAAACTTCGGGTCATTACGAAAAATATGGTAAAGATTCATTTCAAGTTATAACTACACCACAGGAAGGTGAAGAGTACATGCTCAAACCAATGAACTGTCCTCATCACTGCGAAATATACAAAACAAAACCACGATCGTACAAAGACCTTCCAATTCGTTTTGCCGAATTTGGAACAGTTTATCGTTACGAAATGAGTGGCGAATTGCACGGTTTAACCAGGGTTCGTGGATTTACTCAAGACGATGCACACATTTTCTGTACACCCGATCAGGTTAAAGATGAGTTCAAAAAAGTAATTGATATCATTTTTGTCATTTTCAATGCTTTGGAATTTCATGATTTTACTGCTCAGATTTCGTTACGCGACCCAAATAACAAAGAAAAGTACATTGGATCTGACGAAAATTGGGAAAAATCGGAACGTGCAATTATTGAAGCTGCTGCCCAAAAAGGGTTGAAAACAGTGACCGAAACAGGCGAAGCCGCTTTCTATGGTCCAAAACTCGATTTCATGATCAAAGATGCTGTGGGACGTAGCTGGCAACTTGGTACAATTCAGGTCGACTATAACCTTCCTGAAAGATTTAAGCTTGAATACATTGGGGCTGATGATCAACGCCATCGCCCGGTAATGATTCATCGTGCACCGTTTGGTTCAATGGAGCGTTTTGTTGCTGTGTTAATTGAGCATACTGTAGGTAAATTCCCTTTGTGGCTAACCCCCGATCAGGTTGCAATTTTGCCTATCAGCGAAAAATATAACGATTACGCAAGAAAAGTTTCAAATATTTTAAATATTTCCGATATTCGCACCGTC
>CAZRXT010000034.1:0-13760 GCA_964604035.1 uncultured Prolixibacteraceae bacterium
GGAAAAAGATGGATTACCCCCGGTTCAGGCTGATTTCTTATAACGAAACCAGTTGCAAAGAACTCGATTTCAAAACCCCGCAAGAGTTGATTAAATCGATTGAAGACGGTTTTGTTCATTGGATAAACATTGATGGTATTCACGACCCCGAAGTTATTGCAACAATTTGCGGGCATTTTAAGCTTTCGCCCCTAGTGCAAGAAGATATTGTGAATACCGACCAGCGTCCAAAGTTTGTTGAAAGTGCCGACAATCTGGTTGTTCTTTTGAAGCAACTTACGTTTAACGAGACGAAGAAAAGTATTGGTGCCGATCAGATTACCCTTATACTGGGAAAAGGTTATGTGATTTCTTTTCAGGAGAAAGTGCGAGAAACATTCAACCCAATACGCGAACGGTTGAGCCAAAACACTGGAAAACTCAGGAGCAACAGTGCCGATTACCTTTTCTACAGAATTATTGACGCACTTGCCGATAACTACATGTATTGCATTGGTTTAATAGGCGAACTAATTGAAAACAACGAAGACCTTATTCTTTCGAAAAGCAACAAAGCTCTTATCGGAGAAATATACCGTTACAAAACCGAAATAAATTTTCTGCGGAAAACGGTGAGGCCAGCAAAAGAAGTTTCGAAAATGCTTAAAAACACCGAAACTGACCTTATTGTTGAAAGTACATGGCCTTTTTTCGATCACCTCGACGACTTGCAAACACATATACTCGAAACCATTGAGCTATATTCTTCAATGATCACCGATCAGCTGTACATCTACAATACCAACCTGAACAACAAGACGAACGATGTAATGAAGATCATGACAATTTTTACCGCTCTTTTTGTGCCCTTGACTTTCATTGTGGGCGTTTACGGTACAAATTTCGACAACCTTCCCGAGCTTCATTTCCGATATGCATACTTTGCAATGTGGGGAGTAATGATTGCGATTGTTGTTTTGTTGCTCTTCTATTTTCGACGAAAAAAATGGTTCTGACAAGGATTTTATTGCGCTGAAGTGTCTTGTTTGTTCCAGATTTTTTTGAATAAAAAGCTTAAAATATATCTTTACCCACTATGAGGAAAAGTATCATTTATATCATTCTAATTCTTATAACATCTCACCTTTTTGCTGAATCTAACGATCTTCAATTTAAAAGGTTAGATGTTAACAACGGGCTTTCGAGCAATCAGGTTAATACCATCTTTAAAGATAGCCGTGGTTACTTGTGGATTGGAACCGTTAACGGACTTAACAGGTTCGACGGTTACTCTTCAAAAATATTCAGAAAATCGAACGATAGGCCAGGAACAATCAGCAACAACACAATTAGCGCAATTTTTGAAGACCACCGAGGAAAAATTTGGGTAACAACCACTGGCGAATTAAATATTTACGACCCTGAAACCGAACAATTTTCGACCGATGATCCTATCTTCCATAAAAATATTGAAATCCCAAAGCAAGAAATCATTGATGTAATTGTCGACCATCAAAAGAACCTTTGGATTGTTCACCGCACAACCGGACTTTACAAATACGACCCAAAAGCCGATAAGGTTTCTCATTTTGCAGCAGGAGGCGCTGGGAATAAAGAGTTGATGCCTCACGCAATTACCGATGTTTCAGTTGGCTCCGATGGATGTTTTTGGCTGATTAACCAAGGTTTGGCAATCGAAAAATTCGATCCTCAATCGCTTAAGGTTGTTAAACGGTTCAACAATATATCGCAGAATCTAACCTTATCTCAATTCGATTATAATTTGTTTGTTGATGCCGATGAAGATGCTTGGATATATTCGCGTGATGAACAAGAGGGGGTTTTGCAGTTCAATACCAAGACACAACGCTTTACCGAGTACAATGCCCGATTGGCTGATTGTCACATCAGCAACAACTCCATAGTGGCTGTTATTCAAGATAATAACGGAAAAATACTTATCGGGACCGACCACGGTGGCTTGAACATGATTGATAAACGAACTCAAAAAACTCAGATCTTCATCAACGATCCAGGCGATAAAAACAGCCTTTCGCAAAACAGCATTGTGTGTTTGTACAAAGATAATTCAAACATTATTTGGATTGGCACTTATAAAAAAGGGGTAAGTTTTTACCACCCCGATCTGTTCAAATTCCTAACCTATACCCAACATCCGTTTAAGCAAAACTGGCTCGATTATGACGATGTAAATAGTTTTGCCGAAGACCGTTTGGGCAATCTTTGGATAGGAACAAATGGCGGCGGGCTAATCTATTTCGACCGACAAAAAAACAGCTTCAAAACATACAAACACAGCACTTCGAACCCCAACAGCCTTAGCAACGACGTAATTGTTGATTTGTGCATTGACCATGCAGGCGGACTTTGGATTGGAACATACATGGGCGGTTTGAACTATTTTGATGGAACCCGGTTCGTTCATTACCTCAATGACCCTAAAAACATTAACTCAATTTCGAGTAATCAGATTTGGTCAATCTTCGAAGATTCAAACAATCAGCTTTGGATTGGAACGTTAGGTTCGGGTCTCGATGTTTTCGACCGGAGCCAAAACCGGTTTATACACCACCAGGTTGGTTCTTCGTCAAACACGGTCAGCTCAAATTACATCATGTCGATTTCCGAAAACAGAGATAAAAATATTTGGTTTGCAACAATTAACGGGGTCGATGTTTTCGATAAGGCTTCGGGGCGTTTCATACATTTCATGAACAACCCCGAAACCAACAGCTTGAGCAGCAATTCAACGCTCGACGTTTATTGCGATAGCCGTGGCTGGGTGTGGATTGCAACCCGCGACGGACTAAACATGTACGATCCGAAATTGCAGAAATTCACCGTTCTGACCGAAAAAGACGGTCTGCCGGGGAATAATGTGTTTACAGTTATCGAAGACGAAAATGAAAACATGTGGCTTGGTACTCCACAAGGGCTTTGTAACCTGATAATCAGCAAAGACAAGTCGAAAGGGTTTTCGTTTGTCGTAAAAAATTACGACGAAAAAGATGGGTTGCACGGACGAGAGTTTAACGAACATGCGGCATTGAAAACCCGGAATGGCGAGCTTGTTTTTGGTGGTGCCGATGGCTTTAGCATTTTCAAACCCGACAACCTAACTTCGGCATCGGTAGCACCAGCTATCATCTTTTCCGATTTTGAGGTTCAGAATAAACCTGTTGAAGTTGGTCAGGAAATCGATAAAAGAGTTCTTCTACATAAATCGTTGAACGATATTGAACAAATCAGGCTAAAGCATTTTGAAAAAACCTTCTCAATTTCTTTCGCTTCGCTGAACTATTTTAACCCCGAAAAAACCTTGTACCATTATCAGTTGGAAGGCTTTAACACCGATTGGGTTGTTGCAAACTCTGCATCGCGAAAAGTTACCTATACAAACCTCCATCCGGGCGAATACACATTCAAAGTTTACGCATCAGATATCGACAACTCTTTGAAAAGCAAAGAGATTCAGCTTCATATAAAAGTTTTGCCACCTTTCTGGGCAACAAAATGGGCCTATTCGCTTTATCTAATTATTGTTCTGGTCTCATTTTTCTATGCCATTCAATCTCTTTTGAAAAAGGTTGAAAGCAAATATCTTCTTCAGAAAGAGCGAATTGAGACAGCAAAAGTCCACGAAATGGATATGCTAAAGTTGAAATTCTTTACAAATATCAGCCACGAGTTTCGCACCCCGCTTACACTGATTCTTACCCCACTCGAAAAAATAATCAGGACAACCGAGAACGGCCAGAATAGGGAGCAATTAAAACTTGTTCAGCGCAATGCGAAAAGGTTGTTGAACCTCGTTAATCAGCTGCTCGATTTCAGAAAGCTTGAAGTTCAGGGGCTGTCGTTGATTGTTAGCGACGACGAGTTGATTAGATTTTGCAGGGAAGCAACCGAATCTTTTTCCGACCTTTCAGATTCGCGCAACATTAAACTGACTTTTAGCTCGAATATCAAAGAGTTAAAAGCTTCGCTTGATTTCGACAAGATTGAAAAAATACTTTTTAACCTGCTGTCGAACGCCTTCAAGTTTACTCCCGAAAAAGGTTCTATCAACGTTAGTGTCTTTTTCGACGAAGCTGAAAAACAGGTGAAAATTAGTGTTGCCGACACCGGAATTGGAATTCCGGAAGATAAACAAGATGCTATTTTTGAGCGTTTTGTGCAAAATATTGCTGAAGGCACAACGGTGAATAAAGGAAGTGGGATTGGGCTTTCGCTAACCCGCGAATTTGTGCAGATGCACGACGGAAAAATCCATTTAAATAGCACGGTCGGAAAAGGCAGTTGCTTCGAAGTTGTTATTCCGTTGAAAGATCATTTCGAAATTCAAAATCTTCCGGCCAGCTTAACCACTTACGAAACCGACCTCTCGAAAAATCAGCTAAATATTGAAAATGAAGCCGATTCAGAGAAGAAGATCGAAGGCAAATTTAAACTCTTACTTGTTGAAGATAACCCCGATATTCGATTTTACCTGAAAGACAACTTCAAATCCGATTACGCCATTCTTGAAGCCTCCAACGGTCAGGAAGCATGGGATATCATTATAAAAGATATGCCCGACTTGGTTGTTACCGACATAATGATGCCTGTAATGGACGGAATGGAACTCTGCGCGAAAATTAAAACCGACAACCGCACTTCGCATGTTCCTGTTATCATGCTTACCGCCCGCACTGCCGACCAGCACAAATATGAAGGGCTCGAAACTGGTGCCGACGCTTATATCACAAAACCATTCAATTTCGAAATTCTTGAGTTGAGGATCAAAAATCTTATTGAGCAACGTAATAAACTACGCCAGCTTTATCAAAAGAACTTTGATTTACAACCTACCGAGATTGCAATCACCTCGCTCGACGATAAATTCCTGAGAAAAATAAAGCAGATTACTGAAGATAACATGGATGACCCAAATTTCTCGGTCGAAAAGCTGAGTTCCGAATTTGGCATCAGTCGTGCCCATCTGTACAACAAACTGGTTGCCCTTACAGGTAAAACCCCAATTGAGTTTATCCGCATTCTCCGCATTCGCCGTTCAGCACAATTGCTCGAAAAAAGCCAGCTCACGGTTATGGAAATTGCCTATAAAGTTGGGTTCAACGATCCTCGTTATTTTACCAAGCACTTCAAAAGCGAATACAATATGACACCATCGCAGTACGCAAAAAAACATTTCACCGAGTCGAACCCATCGTCGAAAGAGTTGTAGCTGATCTATTGCCTAAAATCAACATAAAACGTTGTTTTATAGTAAGATGTTATTGATAGGTTTTTTGTTGTGATATCTAATTTTGGACAGAAAACTACCGTTTAAGTTGACAAAACACCAACACTTTTCATACAATAAATACACGTTGATGTTCATTATCATCCATATTTTAGCTATGATCAAATTTTAGACTGATACTAAATTTCAAGTCACAAATAATCAGATAAATAACCACTATGAGAACTGCTTTTTTATGCACACTGGTTGTACTTCTATGCTTTTCGTGTTCAAAGTCGAACTTTGAAAAGACAAGCGATGGTGCAATTATTCCGGTGAAATCGAAAAACGAAAAGGTACGGGTCAAAGTTTACTCCGACAACATTGTAAGGGTAACAGCCTCAAAACCCGGTCAGCCAATTGTTGAGACAGAAAGTCTGATGACAATAATGACGCCAGAATTTAAAACTATCTGGGATGTAAAAGAAGGAGACAATTCAGTAATCGTTTCAACCAAAAAGTTGAAAGTTGAGGTCTCGACCTTAACCGGCGAAGCAAAGTTCTTCGATGAAAATGGGAAAGCAATCCTTCAGGAAGAAGTTGGTGGTGGCCGCCGTTACGGAAAAGAGGTCGATAAATCGCTGAACGACTATGGTTATCAGCAAGTTTTTGAATCGCCAGCCGATGAAGCTTTTTACGGATTAGGCTCACAACAAAACGGCGAAGTCAATTACAAAGGCCTTGATCAAGAGCTAATACAAATGAATATTGTTGATGTGGTTCCGTTCATCTATTCGAACAAAAACTACGGTATTCTTTGGGACAACTACTCTATTTCGCGTTTTGGCGATCCTCGTGAATATAAAGGGCTCGAATGCCTGAAACTTTCGGATAAAAACGGTCAACCGGGTGGGTTTACGGCCAGCTATTTCGATAAAGGAGATCATCTTTTTGTTGAAAAAACCGAATCGAAAATCAACTACACCCACCTCGAGAACATGAAAGATTTTCCCGAAGGTTTCAAGTTCGACGAAAACAGTAAAGTGGTTTGGGAAGGTTACATGGAACCAACTGTGGCCGGAAAACACAAGTTCAAAATATACGTTGCCGGATACTGGAAAGTGTGGATCGACGGTAAGTTGATCAAAGACAAATGGCGCCAGGTGTGGAATCCTTGGCACGATAAATTCTATGTCGACATGCAGCCCGGGCAGAAAAGTCACATCAAAATTGAGTGGCGCCCCGATGCCAACGTTTCTTATGTGGGCTTAACTTGCCTTGATCCTTCGTACGAAAAGCAAAATAAACTATCGCTCTATTCTGAAGCAGGAAAACAGATCGACTACTACTTTATTAAAGGCGAAAATGCCGACGATGTAATTTCGGGATACCGCCAACTTACAGGCAAATCGCCAATCATGCCAAAATGGGCTATGGGTTTGTGGCAGAGTCGTCAACGATACATGAATCAGGACGAATTGGTTGGTGTAGTAAAAGAATACCGCAAGCGGAATATTCCGTTCGATAACATTGTACTCGACTGGCAGTACTGGCCTGTAGACAAGTGGGGCGATCACGATTTCGACCCTCAGTTTTGGCCCGATCCAGTTAAAATGATGAACGACATTCACGCAATGAACTCTCATATTATGATTTCGGTTTGGCCAAAATTCTATGTCGGAACTAAAAATTATGATCTTTTCAAAGAAAAGGGTTGGCTCTTTATGAACAACATCGAATTGAAAAACTTAGACTGGGTTGGCCCTGGCTACCTCAATACTTTTTACGATGCATACAACCCCGAAGCCCGCAAAGTTTTCTGGGAAGGCATGAACGATAAACTTTTCAGCAAAGGGATTGATGGCTGGTGGATGGATGCTACTGAGCCCGATATCCACTCAAATGTTACAACTCAGGAACGTAAAGAAACCATGACCCCTAACCACTTCGGAACTGGCGAAGAATATTTCAACGCTTACTCTTTATTCCAGTCGAAAGGTGTTTACGAAGGACAACGGGGAACCAATCCCGATCAGCGCGTTTTCATTCTTACCCGTTCGGCTTTTGCTGGCCAACAACGTTATGCTACTGCAACTTGGAGTGGCGATATTGTTACCCGCTGGGACGACTTAAGAGATCAGATTGCCGGTGGAATCAACATGGCTATTTCAGGAATTCCTTACTGGACAACCGACATCGGTGGTTTTTGCCTCGAACGCCGTTACATGAAACCTTCGGCTGCCGATTTGAAAGAATGGCGCGAAATTCAAACCCGCTGGTATCAGTTTGGCGTTTTCTGTCCATTGTTCCGTATTCATGGCGAGTTCCCTTACCGCGAAATTTATAACCTCGCGCCTGAAAATTCAACCGAATACAAATCGATGATTTACTACGATAACCTGCGTTACCGTATGATGCCTTACATCTACTCGCTTGCTGGTGCTACTTTCCACGAAAATGGTACAATTATGCGCGGATTAGTAATGGATTTCAACTCCGACCAAAAGGTTAACAACATTACCGACCAGTTCATGTTTGGTAAAGCGTTAATGGTTTGCCCGGTTACAACTTTCGAACAGCGCGAACGCAATGTTTACCTGCCTGCTACTACCGGCTGGTACGATTTCTATACCGGAAAACACCTCGATGGAGGCCAAACAATTTCGGCCACAGCTCCGCTCGATATCGTCCCTCTTTACGTAAAAGAAGGTTCAATTATTCCTTTCGGCCCCGAAATTCAATATGCAATGCAACCAACCGATGGATCGTTGAAGATATTTGTTTACACCGGGAAAGATGGCTCGTTCAATCTTTATGAAGATGAAGGAATAAACTACAATTACGAAAAAGGAAGCTTCTCGAAGATTCCAATGAGCTATAACGAAGCAACCAAAACGTTGGAAATTGGTGAACGAACAGGTTCATATACCAATATGGTGAGCGAACGCGAAATTCAGGTTTATTTCATCGATAGCCAATCGCCAAAAGCTTTTGACTTGAACAGTGCTGCCGACCAGACCATTAAGTACAATGGTTCGGCTGCTAAAGTTTCAATGAAGTAAAACGATGGTCAAGATATTTTAATTAAAATTTTTTTGAGCCGTGCAGGGCTACATTGTAACCTGCCGGCTCTTTTTTTATCTGATCTTTTTGTCATAATTTGCATCCAATCGAAATTTAAAATGTAAACAAATGCAAAGTCCTTTGATTCGTAAAAAACCCCTGTTCCTGCTTCTTGTTTTTGTTGTGTTGTTTTCAACCGTTTTTGCTGGCGGAAACAAACACAAAGAATCTGCTTTAGATAAAAAGATCAATGCCTTAATTTCGCAAATGACCTTGCAGGAAAAGGTTAACCTGCTACATGGAAATACCATGTTTACAAATGGTGGGTGCGAACGGTTGGGTATTCCACAGTTAAAACTTTCTGACGGTCCACACGGCGTTCGCGAAGAAATTTCTCTTACCTCGTTCCGATCGGCCGGATGGACAACCGATTCGGCTTCTTATTTTCCTACCGAAACTGCCGTTGCAGCAACCTGGAACCGCACCCTTGCCTACAAACAGGGCGAAGCTCTTGGTGCTGAATTTCGTGCTAGGAAGAAAGACATTATGCTTGGTCCCGGCGTAAACATTATCCGGACACCTCTTGGTGGAAGGAACTTTGAATACCTAAGCGAAGATCCTCTTCTGGTTTCTGAAATGGTAGTGCCTTATATACAAGGAGCTCAGACAAACGATGTGGCTGCTTGCGTAAAGCATTTTGCATTGAATAATCAGGAACTCGACCGCGGAATTGTAGACGTTTACCTGTCGGAACGGGCATTGCGCGAAATATATTTGCCAGGGTTCAAAGCTGCGGTGCAACAGGGCAAAGTACTAACCGTAATGAGTTCTTACAACAAACTTAGGGGCGACTGGTGTGGTGAAAACCGCCACCTTTTAACCAATATTCTCCGCAACGAATGGGGATTTAAAGGCTTGGTCATGTCCGACTGGGGAGGAACTCATTCTACCATTAAAGCAGCCAATGCCGGTCTCGATTTAGAGATGGGAACCCGAGGCCCGTTCAGCGAATTTTACTTTGCCAATCCGCTCATAAAGGCTGTCGAAGCTGGAGAAGTATCCGAAAATATTGTTGATGATAAAGTCCGCAATATTCTGAGGGTTCTGTATGGCACCAAGTTAATGGGCGATACCCTAAACCGGACTCCCGGCGAATTTGTAACACCAGCCCATAGCAAAGTTGCTTACGACGTTGCCAAAGAATCTATTGTGCTGCTTAAAAATGAAAAAAATACGTTGCCGCTGAAGCGCGATTCAATAAAGACGATTGCAGTTTTTGGCGACAATGCCACCCGCAAGCATTCTGAAGGTGGTTTCAGTTCAGGCGTAAAATCGAAATATGAAATTACCCCGCTCGAAGGTATTAAAAGCAGGGCTGGCGATGATATCAAAATAAACTACTCGTTGGGATATGAGAAAGTTACCAGTCATACAAACGATGACGGAACCCGTGTCCTAGTTCCTAAATACGATGCCGATTCGTTGCTTAGGGCTGCTGTAAAAATTGCTCTCCAGTCGGATGTTGCCATTATTTTTGCCGGACTTAACCACGATTTCGACACCGAGAGCTACGACAAAAAAGATATGAACCTTCCTTATACACAAGAAGACTTGATCAACGTTGTAGCTAAGGTAAATCCCAACACCATTGTTGTAATTACTGCCGGTTCGCCAATCGATTTTCGAAAGATCGAAAAGACAACCCCGGTAATTGTTTGGAGTTGGTTCAACGGAATGGAAGGCGGCAATGCCATAGCCGATGTCATCTTCGGAAATGTAAACCCATCGGGGAAAATGCCTTTTACGTTGCCCGAATCGCTTGAACAATCGCCCGCCCACGCTCTTGGAAACTACCACGGAAAAGAGAAACCTCTGCTTTACGAAGAAGATATTTTGGTTGGTTACCGTTGGTTCGATGCAAAAGGTCTGAAGCCTGCTTTTCCTTTCGGTCATGGCCTTTCGTACACCACATTTGCCTATTCCGACATAAAAGTTAAGCAGAATAAAAAAGAGGTAAAAGTAACGTTCACCATTCAAAATACTGGGGATAGAGCTGGTGCCGAGGTTGCTCAGTTGTACATTTCTGCCCCTGGGAAAGAGGCTCTACGTCCTCCTCGCGAATTGAAGGGTTTTGAGAAAATTAACCTCGAACCGGGGAAAGATGCTAAAGTCGAAATCAAGATTAGTAAAGACGATATGAAATGGTACAACGAAGCGATCAAAGACTGGCAGCTTGAAAAAGGAAAATATCGTATCGAAATTGGGGCCTCGTCAAGGGACATCAGACTAAAGAAAGAGATCGAAATAAAATAAATGGTAAATAATCAACTTAGATTCTCATGAAAATCACAACATTACTTTTAACCATTTCAATACTGGCATTACTGATTTCGGGGTGTGGCACAAAGAAAGCCTCCGTAAATCAGGTACAAAATGGTGTTGAAATCCATTCGGAAAACCTGAATGTGAAGGCACAATTTTACACCGATAACATTGTGCGGGTTACAAAATGGAGCAACGATGGCACTTCCGAAAAGAAGAGCCTGTCGGTTATTCAGCAAACAATTCCGGCGTTGAACATCACAACCGAGGAGACTAAAACGGCTGTTGTTTTGAAATCGGGATCGATTGCCATCAGCATTGATAAAGCTACCGGAAACATTGTTTACCAAACAAATGCGGGCAATGATATTTTGAAAGAAACTGGCGAAACTTCGTTGAAACCTGTTGTTTTCAAAGGCGATTCGGGCTTTGCAATGCAACAAAACTTTGCACTTACTGCTGAAGAAGGTATCTACGGACTTGGTCAGCATCAGGATGGCTATTTCAACTACCGAGGCAAAGAGGTTGTGCTTGTTCAGAGCAACACCGAAGCGGTAAACCCATTCCTTGTTTCTACACAAAACTATGGCATACTGTGGGATAACTATTCCAAAACTATCTTTAACGATGGTACTCAGGGAACTTCTATCTGGAGCGATATGGGCGACAATATCGACTACTACTTTGTGAAGGGCGACAACATGGACAAGGTGATTTCGGGCTACCGTTACCTTACCGGAACTGCGCCAATGTATGGCAAGTATGCCTACGGTTACTGGCAAAGTAAAGAACACTACGATACACAGGAAGAGCTGCTTACCGTTGCAAGAAAATACCGCAAGCTGAAAATTCCAATCGACAATATGATTCAGGATTGGGATTACTGGAACGGAAACCCTAACTGGGGAAGCATGGAATTCGACAAAACCCTTTTCCCTGAACCCGAGAAGATGATGAAAGAACTGCACTCGATGAACTTTCATGCCATCATTTCTATTTGGCCGGCAATTGGCCCGAATACTGCTTTCTATAAAGAGATGGAAAAACACCCCGGATTCCTTTATCCAACAATTGGATGGGCTGGGTTTAAATATATTGATGCCTACAACCCGGCCGCAATGGATATGTACTGCAAATACCTCAACGAGGGAATTTATTCTAAAGGCTTAGATGGATGGTGGATGGACTCGACCGAACCCGATGTGGTTTGCGCACTAACAAAAGAGTCGTCGAATTATGAGTTAAAACGAATGGACAACAATATCTTAGGTTCATTTGCCCGATACATGAACCCTTTCTCGTTGGTGATGACCGAAGCCGTTCATAAAAACTGGCGCAACCAAACTTCCGACAAACGTGCGTTCATCCTTACCCGCTCATGTTTTGCTGGCCAGCAACGCAATGCTGCTACAACCTGGAGTGGCGACATTGGTGCCAACTGGGATGTTTACCGCAATCAGATTTCGGCCGGAACGAACCACTCTATGTCGGGAATTCCATACTGGACTTTCGATATTGGCGCTTTTGTGCTTGGTGCTTACGACGGCGTTTTCAATACCGGCGGAAAACAACCTGCTTATCAGGAACTTTACACCCGTATGTTTCAGCTAGGAGCTTTTTGTCCAATTTTCCGTTCGCACGGTTCTGAAACACCACGCGAGATTTGGGAAATGGGCGAATTCAGTCCAACACTCATAAAATTCGATAACCTTCGTTACAGGCTTTTGCCTTACATCTACTCGCTGGCTTGGAAAGTTACAAGCGAAGATTACACCATTATGCGCGGTCTTCCTATGGATTTCACGACCGATAAAAACACCTTCAACATTGATGACCAGTTTATGTTTGGCCCATCAATTATGGTGAACCCTGTAACCGAATTCATGTACCACCGCCCTCCAACAGGAAGTGTTGTGGTTCCTGCCGAAGTTTTCAAAACCAACGACGGAAAACCGGGTTTAGTGGCTCGTTACTACAAAGACAAAGCATATCAAAATTTAAGCAAGGAACAGATCGATCCAAACATCAACATCAACTGGTATGGTGGAAGACCCGATTATGTAACCGATTCAATGTACTCAATCCGTTGGGAAGGTAAACTTGTACCAACCGAAACCGGAAAGTACCAGTTCCATTTCAAGAGTTTCGATGCAAAACGGATTATTCTCGATGGAAAAACCCTGCCAATTGTTTATACAAGTACCGAGCAATATACCGACTTTGTTAACCTCGAAGCAGGAAAAGAGTACAGTTTTGTGCTCGAAAATGAAAACAACCAGACTGGTGCTGCACGTATGATTCTTAACTGGAAAACCCCTTCGATGTGGGCGTTGGACCAACAACCTGTGAATGTTCAGAAGACGAAAGAAGTTTACCTGCCAGCCGAAACTACCTGGTACGATTTCTGGACAGGAAAAACTTACAACGGCGGTCAGAAAGCGACATTCGAGGCTCCAATCGACAAGATTCCTTTGTTGGTGAAAGCTGGTTCAATTATTCCAATGGGACCTTTTGTTGAATATTCGACCCAAAAACCTGCCGACCCGCTCGAATTACGGATTTATCGCGGCGCAAACGGCAGCTTCAACCTTTACGAAGACGAAAACGACAATTATAACTACGAAAAAGGAGTTTACTCAACCATAGCCTTCAACTGGGACGATGCCACGAAAACATTGACTATTGGAGCTCGTAAAGGCGAATTTCCGGGGATGTTGAAAACCCGCATCATCAAAGTTGTGCTGGTTGACGAAACCAATGGAAACGGAATTGATATTCCAACCAAATTCGACAAGGTAATTACCTACAATGGCGAAGAACAGAAAATCACGTTTTAGTTAATATAAGTCTTTGTTTAAATCCTGTTCGTGTTATGCGGACAGGATTTTTTTTGATGTCATTTTCTCTATTGAAGACGATGTTATTGAAGTAAATTTGATCGGAAGGTTATTAACCCATTTAGACAGTTTATTGAACAGCCCCATTGGACACTTTCAAAATCGCATGGTAGAACCAGTTATTGACATCTTCAGTTGCGGAAACACGTCTCCCAGTAGCGGAATCGATTCTCCAACTGACGGAATTGCATCTCTCTTAACCGGGAACGACATCCGACCTGACGGAAAGGCAGTCGGCAACACCGGAATTGACT
>CAZRXT010000035.1:0-13724 GCA_964604035.1 uncultured Prolixibacteraceae bacterium
ACTAGGTGAGTGGGTTTTAGCTGTAGGCAACCCATTCAACTTAACATCGACGGTTACGGCAGGTATTGTAAGTGCTAAAGGCCGTGGCATTGGCATTATTTCCGGATCTCAATTGCCAATCGAATCGTTTATACAAACCGATGCAGCAGTTAATCCGGGAAACAGCGGTGGTGCCTTGGTAAATGTTAATGGCGAGCTGGTGGGGATTAACACCGCCATTGCCTCAAGAACCGGATCGTATAGTGGTTACTCTTTTGCCGTACCGGTAAGTATTGTTCAAAAAGTTGTAGACGACCTGAAGCAATATGGCGATGTTCAAAGAGCAATACTGGGTGTGAAAATTCAAAATGTTGATGCCGAAATTGCTAAAAACTTCAACCTCGATAAAGTAGAAGGTGTATACATTGCATCGACAGAAGAAAATGGTGCCGCAAAAGCAGCCGGCATAAAAAAAGATGATGTGGTTATTGCTGTTGACGGAGTGCATGTTAATACATCGAGCGAACTTCAGGAGCAAATTAGTAAGCACCGTCCCGGCGATTTGGTAAAAGTTTTGGTAAAAAGAGACAATAAAGAGAAACTTTTCGACGTAACCTTACGTAACACGACCGGAGGTTTAGGAATAGTAAAAGCAAGTGGGACCGTTATGGGAGCCGAACTTGCGAAGATAGATGAAGACACAAAAGACAGGCTTAATATCAGCAATGGTTTAAAAATCAAAAAACTTGAAGACGGCAAATTGAAAAAAGCCGGAATACGTGAAGGTTTTGTAATTGTAGCGGTAAATAAAAACCCTGTAAACAATGTAGATGATTTCAATAGGGTACTTGGCCAATCACACGGAGGAGTATTAATTGAAGGTATTTACCCTAATGGAGAGAGAGCTTATTATGTTTTTGGAATTGATTAAACAAAAGCGGGGTTCTCTTTGTCTATCCTAATATTAGATTTGAATAAGAAAGTTGAAAGTTATATATTTGCGCGATTTTTCAAGGAGAGCTCATGAGACAATTAAAGATTACAAAATCTATTACTAATCGGGAAAGTGCGTCGTTAGACAAGTACTTGCAGGAAATTGGTAAAGAAGAATTAATTACCGTTGAAGAAGAAGTAGAGTTGGCCCAGCGAATCAAGAAAGGCGATCATGCCGCACTTGAAAAGCTGACAAGGGCAAACCTACGTTTCGTAGTATCAGTTGCTAAACAGTATCAGAACCAAGGCTTAAGCCTACCCGACCTTATCAATGAAGGCAATTTAGGTTTGATAAAAGCAGCTGAAAAATTCGACGAAACCCGCGGTTTTAAATTTATCTCGTATGCTGTATGGTGGATTCGCCAATCCATTCTCCAGGCACTGGCAGAACAATCACGTATCGTACGTTTGCCGTTGAACCAGGTTGGTTCGTTGAATAAAATCAACAAGGCATTTTCGAAATTCGAACAAGAACACGAACGTAAACCATCGCCTGAAGAGTTGGCCGAATCGCTTGACCTCCCTGCCGACAAAGTGGCCGATACACTTAAAGTATCGGGCCGTCACATTTCTGTTGATGCCCCCTTTGTCGATGGTGAAGACAACAGTTTGCTTGATGTTCTACCAAACTCCGACTCTCCAAATGCCGACAAAAAGCTGATCATGGAATCACTTTCACGCGAAATCGACAGGGCACTAGCGACCCTAACCGAACGAGAGAGCGACATTATCAGACTGTTTTTTGGTATTGGTTGTCAAGAAATGACGTTGGAAGAGATTGGTGAACGTTTCGGGTTAACCCGCGAACGTGTTCGCCAAATCAAAGAAAAAGCCATACGTCGCTTACGTCACACATCCCGAAGCAAATTATTGAAAACGTATCTGGGATAAAATTAATCTTGAGATAAAACTAAAACCGCTGTACCTAAAAGATACAGCGGTTTTTTATTGTCGGAAACTTTTGAATTAAAAGATTAAGAACCATTTAGGCACGCTATTCTACGTAAAGAACCAATCCTTTTAAATATTCGCCTTCGGGATGATAAATGCTTACAGGATGATCTGCGGGCTGAGTTAATTGATGTAGAATCCTAACAGAACGCCCAGATATTGCAGCCGCTGAAAATACAGCTTCCCTAAACTTTTCTTTGCTTACAACCTGCGAGCAGCTGAAAGTAAAAACAATTCCACCACTTTTAATTTGTTCAAAAGCGCGGGTATTAATTCTCTTATAGCCCTGAAGTGCTTGGCTCAAAGCCGCTCTGTGTTTTGCAAAAGCAGGTGGATCGAGCACGATCAAATCATATTTATCTTTTATATCCCTCATGAAATCAAAAGCATCGGCAGTAAAAGCCTCGTGCCGTTTGTCGCCAGGGAAATTCAGCTCTACATTTTCATTCGTCAGGTCGATAGCTTTGGCCGAAGCATCTACAGAGTGAACAAGGTTTGCACCTCCACGCATTGCGGTAAACGAAAACCCACCTGTGTAGCAGAACATATTAAGCACATCGCGACCTTTAGAATATTCCTGAAGCAAATGCCTGTTCTCGCGCTGATCGATGAAAAAACCAGTCTTCTGCCCTTCTTCCCAATCGACCTTAAACTTGTTGCCGTATTCTGATACAATTTGCGGATTCGATTCGCCAAGCAAAAATCCATCAACAGGATTAATATCGGCTTTGAAAGGAATTGTTTTTGAACTTTTATCATAAACTGCAAGCAACTGATCGCCCATCACTTCTTTCAGCAAACTGGCCAACTCTTGCCTTATTAGGTACATTCCAATAGAATGCATCTGCATAACGGCAGTTCCATTATAAAAATCGATTATCAACCCGGGCATTTCATCGCCTTCGCCATGAACCAACCTAAATGCATTTGTTTCAGGATTGCCAATTAGGCCCAAAGCCTGACGGACATTTAAGGCGTTCTCTAATTTCGTTCTCCAGAAATCAGAATCGATAGTCACTTCGCTGAACGAAATTATACGCACTGCAATTGAACCAATTTGATAGTGCCCAATGCATAAAAAATCTCTTTGGTGAGTATATACGGCAACAACGTCGCCTTCTGCTACTTCGCCTTGGATTTTTAAAATTGCACCCGAGAAAATCCATGGATGGAACCGCTTAATCGACTGGTCTTTCCCTGGCTTTAATATAATGCTTACTAATTTTTTACTCATTTGTTGTGTTGTGATTGATGAAATGCTCATAAATAAGGTATGAAACCCATGCATCGGTAGCTGCATAGCGGATTTGTGGCTCTGTCAACACGTCGGCTTCCCAATTCGAAAGCTGCTGTGCCTTAGATATCTTTATATCGAGCACTATTGCCGATAATTTTTTCAAACTAAAACAGCCAATTCCTTTTTGCTTTGCCAAATCCTGCAATTCGACAAAACCTGCTGCAATAAACCTCCTTTTAGCCTGAAGGACTTTAATATCGTCGCGGATAGCAACCCCAACTTTTAATATTGAAGGATTGGAAAATATTTTTAGAATTTCAATTGGAAGCTCAAAATGGTTGAGACGAAACAAATATGCTTTTTGGTCGGTCGAAAGCTGCAAGAGTGCAACTTTGTTAATCTGACCTTTTTTGAATGATGGTTTTGTCTCTGTATCGAATCCTAAAAAAGAGAATTGTGAAAGATATGAAACAGCTTCGTCTAATTTTGCCCTACTATCAACCAAAACAACTTCTCCTTCGAACGAATGCAAAGGAAGAACATCAATCTCTTCGCTAGAAATAGTTTCTTTATAACTCATTATCAAATTGTTCATCGCCATTGGAATAACTATCAAAATGCTTTGAAATCCAAGGATTATTATTTTGTTTGGCTTCGGTTGAATTAACAGTAGGAATTTCATTCAAACTGTTTTCACTGTATATCAAAGCATGAATGGCTCGTAAGCAATTAACCAATTTCTGCCCCCAGAATTCTTTAAAATTATTTTGACATTCCCACAATGCATCGGCCATAATTTCAACTGTACCAATCCTAAATGCAAAAATAAAGTCTTTCAAATCCTGATATATATCGCAGATGTTTTCTGAAATAGATGATTCAAGTGGAGCATCGCTAAACTGCATATTGGGATCAAAAACTTCAAGATACCCGTCGTGTTCGCCTAATTTTGCGCTGATATTTTCAAGGAGATAGTTATAATCGACCTCGGTAACACATTTTTCAGGAGTTTCGGCATTTTCACTATCAATCTCGGGCAATAGACTTGCTTTCAAATAAAGAAGAGCAAATATTTTCTGAGCTTTCTCTACTAGTTGCTTTTGCGAAAACGCAGAATTGTTTTCAATAAAAGTACAGTACTCGTTTGCAACTGTTACAAACTCAATTACATTTTTAGAATATACAATATGGTCAAAAAACTCTTCGGACATAACCTATTTTTAGAATGGCAAAAATAAAGAAATAGAATTAAAATTGTTGTATTACCTTGAATTTAGTAGAAACACAAAGTCAACTCAATAGTAAAAAATCCTTTTTTGAAGCTACTTATCGATTGGTACACGTTGTAATACATCGACCAATAGATTCCAGAATTTCTGTACCGTTTCGATATTTAGACGTTCGGCAGGCGAGTGTGCTCCCAATATAGTCGGTCCAAAGGAAACCATGTCTAATCCGGGGTATTTCTCAAGGAAAAGGCCACATTCTAAACCAGCATGGATTGAACGGACAACAGGCTTACTGCCAAATAATTTGGTATATGAATCGATTGTTATTTTCAAAATTTCAGAATCGGGGTTTGGTGCCCAACCCGGATATCCATCTGAATGGACAATACTTTGAGCATCTGCCAACAGAAAAACAGACTCAACCATTGAGGCTATATCAATTTTGCCACTGTTTTGATCGCTACGCTGACTAGTCGTTATCTCGATTGTGTCATTGTCTTTCATCCTGATTGAAGCTAAATTGGTAGAGGTCTCAACCATACCCGGCATACGATAGCTCATTGAATGAACACCATGCGGACAAGCATAAAGGGAAAGTATCAGGTTTCGTGTGGTATCTTGGTCTACAATAAATTCAGGAAAATCTGTCGAACCAAGTTCAAGTTTCAGCTCTTTTTCAACTATGCCAATTTCGACTGTAATATCGTGACTGAAAATATTGAAATCGGCAACAACATTTTCCTTCTTAGCATTGGGCACAAGTATTACGGCACAAGCTTCGCGAGCAATTGCATTTCGTAAGTTGCCACCAGAAAGAGATGCCAATTTAATATCAAACTTCTGCATAATCTGATATAAAAACCTGACTAAAATTTTATTCGCATTTTCCCTACCCTTATTAATATCGTCGCCCGAATGCCCTCCCATTAAACCAGAGACTTTAATTTCGATTGGGAAATAGGCCGCAGGTACATCTTGTTTCGAATAGTTAAACGTAATAATGGTGTCAATTCCACCTGCACAACCAATGAAGAGTTGCCCTTCATCTTCCGAATCGAGGTTCAGAAGAATTTTGCCGGTCATAAAATCAGGTTTCAATGCAAAAGCACCGGTAAGCCCTGTCTCTTCATCAACGGTAAAAAGGCATTCGATAGGACCATGTTCAATATCGGTGCTGGTAAGAACCGCCATTTGAGCAGCAATTCCAATTCCACAATCGGCACCAAGGGTAGTTTCGCCAGTTGTAACCCAATCGCCTTCAACGTGAGGTTTAATCGGATCGACATTGAAATTGTGAATTACGTTACTGTTTTTTTCGCAAACCATATCGAGGTGCGACTGAAGGATTACGGTCTTCCGATTTTCAAATCCAGCAGTTGCAGCTTTAGAAATCAGCACATTGCCCACATCATCCTTTTTGAACAGCAAATTGTTTTTCTGTGCAAAACCTTCGAGAAATGCTATGATTTTCCCTTCGCTTTTCGAGGGTCTGGGAACCTGGCAAATATCTTCGAAATACCCCCAGACAAGATTTGGTTGCAAATGACTTATCTTTCTTTCCATCTTAATTGATTTGTTATGAATGAATGCCTATCGTTATCGATTAACTTTTTGTTGATAGTTACAAATTTTAAAAGAACAAAATTAATTTAAGATGCCATTTATCAGCCTATTTCTTTATACTGATTTTTCAAATACCCAAACATAGATTATGCGCAGCACAAGAAAAGCACCAACACCTTCAATTCATCGAACAAATTAGTCTGGAATTATTACATATCCAGTTTAAAACACTACAAAAACAATCAATTCTGAATATTTATGAATCAGGGACGTAATACTTACTGAAAAAATGCCTTTTTTTATTGAACTAATAATCGAATTGAAAAAATATGAGAAAAGCATTTTTGATGATTGTACTAGCATTTTTTGCTTTTGTTTCGGCACAAGCAGGTGGAGATATTGTTGGAAAATGGAAAACCATTGACGATGTTTCGGGTGAAGTATTATCGATGGTTGAGATCACCAAAAAGGATGGAAAACTCTACGGAAAAATTATTAAACTATACAACAAAGACCCTAACTATGACCCTATTTGCACCGAATGTAAAGATCATTTAAAAGGCAAAAAAATGATGGGTATGCAAATCATCAACAATTTAAAACTCAAAGATGGAAAATGGGTAGCCAATAAAGGAATACTAGATCCTGACAACGGGAAATATTACAATGTTAAAATGTGGGTCGATGAAAAAGATTCGAATAAACTGAATGTTCGTGGCTACATTGGGTTTTTATACCGAACCCAAACTTGGATAAGGGAAGACTAAATGCTGAATCTTATTATACCCAAAAGTCGCAATCGGAAACGGTTGTGACTTTCTTATTTCAAAAAAAGGAGTGTCATATCAACGAAAAAAGTTGCCCCAAAAATATGGAGCAACTTTTTAGACTAAAATATCAATTAGATCTACCTGCTTTATTATGAAACAAAAGTAAAGTCTACTTTGCTGATGTTTTTACAATTTCAGATAATCATTATCTGTTATTAGGTATTTAACGAGCTTTGATATATCAATTACAGCTCCAGCACCTTAATTTCTACCCGATTTTTGCTTTCAAAAAGAACAAAAACATACATTCCTTTTGGAAGTTTTGATGTGTCAATTTTTGTTGTTCCCAACAAATCAGGTTTCATCTCAATAAGTTACTCTATAACAATGCGTGATGACGAATTTATATTTCCATTGCTAACAGAAACAAAGTAAATTCCTTTCTGAAGATTAACTGATAAAGAAGCATTATTTGTTGGTTGATAGAAATGTTCTTGGTGAACAATTCGGCCATTCAAATCGACAATAATTATTGAATTGAAATCGAACCCGCTACCAATGGTTAGCCTATCTTTTGCCGGATTAGGATACACCGTCACCTTTTTTTGATTCTCGATTACAGGCACAGATGTTGAATTGCTTGAGCTATTGAATTTCATCCATTTAAGTTGAAAAAGCTTATCGCTACCTGTACCAACAAATTTTAGGTACACATCGTGAATACCCGAAACGTTGCTTACTGCCGATTTAAATGTTTTAAATTCGGTTATCGAACCAGTGTTAGCAATAGCACATTCAGAGATTTTCCTTCCGGAGTCGATCGAATCGAGCCAAATCTCAACAGTTCCGCCCGAGGTTGCACTCGATGCTGTGAACTCAACAGAATCGGGCTTACCGTAATATTCTCCATTTCCAAATTCGACACCAGCATACAAAGCCCAGTCGTTGTTGTGAATGTTGTCTAACGTTCGAATTCCATCTTTCATTGAACCTCTGGAAGTGCCAAACTGGTTTGCCGGGCATTCGGCCAGAATTGGAGTTAGCGCATCGCGATAAATGTAAAGATCGAAATACGCGCTCTGAGATCCTGCCACATAAAGACCTTGACGAGTTCCAATCCATGTCGAAAAATCGGAAAATGAATCAATAATCGATATTGTAATATCTTGACCAACTTTGGTCCAATCGGTTCCATCAGCTCCAAAATATGCGCTTACTTTGTGGTTAATCCTCACAAGTTTAAGCCACAGCGTATCGCCTGCAACATTCTCAGCTTCGTATCGAGCTGAATCGAAGCAAAAAACAACCATTTTTTTACCTTCAGCAGAAATAGAAGTGTAGAGTTTAACAAACTTGGTTTCGTCGCTTCTCACAATTCGGATTCCGGCTTCGTCGGTCTTCGATTTTGCACTGAAATCGAGGCGTGTAATGAGTGAGTAGTTGTGCTCGCCATCGTTCTTTATTACGGTATTGGCTTTAGATGTACTTTTTGCCGAAAGTCGCAACCAGCCGGAGCGATCGGTGAGCGAAAATTTTGTTTTGGCAGTGAAACCCAGAAAAGACCATTCGGGATTAAGAGTTTCAGTCGAGAAAAAATCAGATTTTGGAACCATCCATGGAATGCCGCTACTTGGCAAGTTTGGTGCAGTGAAAGACTGGTTGATTGGGTAGTCGACAACAGGCTTTTGAGATGAATTGTAACGAACCTGATTCAACAACCCCTGACGGCCTTGTCCGCGCCAATCGTCTTTGGCATAAAGAGGGTGAATAACCCATGATGTGCTATCGTCGATCATTACCGATGGAGAAGCATGGTTTGGAGTTGCAAAGAGCGAACCTGACTTTAACGGGTCGTTTTCATTAAAAAGATTTCCAAGAATTTCCCACGATGATCTATCGGCAGTGAGCGTTTTGCTACGCATTACAGTTTGCCCACCAGCTAAATCCCTCGCAAATGAATAGTAATAATAACCGTTGTACTTCCACATTACCGGACCTTCGGCCCAGCTATATGGGTAATTTGGACTTGGATTCAGCCAATTGAGATTATACACAACTCCAGTGGGCTGTCCGCCGGCTCCAAGCTCAACAATTCCGTTGTTTGGTTTGTCGTTTTTTACAACTAGGTACCACTTGTTATCGTCGTCGATAAACACAGAGTTGTCGTAACCCAATCCATAAGAGATTGTTGACGGATTATTAACTTTAACAGGATCGCTCCAAGGCCCTTCAGGTTGATCGGCTTTCACAAAATACATTGTATTCGCTCTGGAAAAATAATTCCACCATTTCCCGTTGTAGAAAACAATATGACCACCCCAGCACCCTCCGCCAGGAGTGTCGCCATAATTTGACCACGAAGCGCTTACCGGCTGTGCAATAGCCTCCCAATGCACAAGGTCGGTCGAATGATAAATAACAGGTGTTGGGTTAAACGATGAACCTGTTGTATAAAAATCGTTACCAACTTTTGTTACCGTACAATCGGGATGGTCGCCCGGAATAACAGGGTTCATGTATGTTTTGAAAGATGGAGATTGTCCGTACAAATTAAGGATCAACAACAAAGTAAATGCAATAAGAAAAGACTTCCTCAGAAAAATTGACATGACAAATTGGATTAAATGTTTAGTATTACACAAAGAAATGCATATCTATTATTGAATAAAAATATGAACAAGTAAAAAAAAAATCGTTGCCATTATTTCATAAATAATGGCAACGAAATATGAAGATTGATAATCGTTTATAAACAATTAAGAGTGTTTATTTTCTTGAGAAAATATTATTTCACTAAATTAACAAGAAGAGGAACAACAGATTTAGGTTGATTATTCCTATCGAACAACAATGGATAATCGGTTCTTCCACGTACAGGAAATCCGTTTTTCCACGAATTGGCATCGTTAACACCCCAAACTGTTACTCTCGTTACATAGTCGTCGTATTTTAAGAATAACTTGAAAAAATCGATATAGCGGTTTTCCAAAGCAACCCTAGCTGAATCGGGAAGTCCGTTTGTATAAGGGTTTAACTTTTCTTTATATTCAAAATTTGTGGCAATGTCGGCACCTACATTACTATCAGGAGAAGGTAGCACGCTAATATCCATTTCGGTAATTAACACCTTAACACCAAGTGAGCCAAAAGCTTTCATACTTGCCTCAAATTCTTCGAGCGCAGGATAATCGAGCCCAACATGGCACTGCATTCCAATACCATCAATTTTAACACCTTGTTGTTGTAATTTTTTCACCATTGCAACAACACCTGCACGTTTTCCAGGCAAAGCCATTGAATAGTCGTTATAGTAAAGTTCGGCATCGGGATCGGCCTCATGAGCAAACTGAAAAGCGTATTTAATGAAGTCTTCGCCAAGGATTTTAAAGTATCGGCTTTTGCGAAAAGAGCCATCATCTTCAATTGCTTCGTTAACAACATCCCATCCTTTAACTTTTCCTTTGTATCGGCCAACTACAGTATAAATGTGGGTTTTCATTCGTTGAATGAGAACTTCGCGAGAAACTTCGTTTCCTAAACTATCGGAAAAAAACCAACGCGGAGTTTGTGAATGCCAAACAAGACAGTGACCAGTAACGAATAGGTCGTTTTTTAACCCAAAATCAACAAATTGGTCGGCCAAGGAGAATTCAAACACACCTTCTTTTGGCTGCATTGGACCACTTTTCATACAATTCTCAGCAACAATTGCACTGAAATTTTCTTTAATAACACGGACTGAAGCTGTGTCGGCCCCTGTAATTTGTGGGGTGTTTAAAGCTGTTCCAATGTAAAACTTACCCTTATAAGCATCTTTAAGAGATGTTTGTGAAAATGCAGCAGCTGATAATACAAGCATTGCCGAAAGTGTAATTATTGGTTTCTTCATTCGTATTAATTTTTATCTATAAATTGTTTACTAAACTATTAATTATTCACACGTAATAAAAATGCCGATAAAATGAGTCGACATTAAATCGGAAATAAAAATAGGGTTAGGCATTCAAATTTCATTCTGAATTTAGATATACGAATTGCAATTTTGAGTAAACGAACATTATTCGATCACGACAATGATTATTGATATTAATAAAATCTTCACCAGAAACTTATCAAGAAAACAGGAAAGTAAAAATAACTAAAAAAGGAGCATCGGTTAAGATGCTCCCTCTAATCTAACTAAAACTTTTGTATGAAAATATGATAAACTTTATCCTAAAAGGAGTAGATAAAGATTACAATCGGTTAATTCAATATTGAATAAACTTTGTTTGCCTTTTTCCATATAAATAAGGCAAGCTTTCAATATTGTAATAAGAACGAGAATTTAATAGTTGTTCTTAAATCAATCGGAACAATGGTAAAACTAGTGCGTATTAAGCAATTATTGTTTCGATTTTAGATATCAAATTTCAAAAAATAAATATTTATCAAAATCTGACTAATATATTCTGACTATTAACCATTTTTTTGAAAAAAGATTCTCAAACCGGAGAGAATTTTACCCTTCGATTTGAGAATCAATATATCCTACTTTAAAACAACAGGAGTAAATGTTTCAAAAGCAACTTGCCTGTCGCGCATCACAATTGTATCAGCAATGTCGTGCGTACTAGCTCCAAATTTGATCTGGTATTTCAAACGCATAACATCTCTTTTTTCGCCACCCCACATATCGCCATCGTTAACAAATTCGCCACTACCAGTTACTGTATATGAAGCAGTATCGGGAGCAGAGACCTGACATTTGCCAGCATTGTCAACTTTAATTCTGAGTTCAAATGGGATATCCTTATCGCTACCTCTATCACGAGTATTAATTGCCAATGAAACTTCGTCCATCGAAACTGTATGCATTTTAACCACCTGATCGCGTTCAACATACTGATTGTGATAAGTTATTGTTGTATCGAGAGCAGAATTTCCGTTTCCCTTACCAATATCAACACCGCGGCGCAGGTAAGCTCCATGCCATGGGTTAATGTATTTAACACAGTAAAGAACGTAGTCTTTAGGTTCAACAGCCCAATCCGAAATAACAAGTCGGTTAGGATTTTCAACCGCACTTTTTCCGCTTAAAACGGAGTCGATATTAGCAACCGAAGTAATCCGAAGAGGAATAACGTACGATTTTTTGATTGCCTTAGGATCGGCAAAGAAAGCATCGGTTAACTGAACTTCGATACCGCCAGAGACAGAACCCGAAGGAATAACAATCTTCATACTTTGATCGAGAGAGTAGTATTCAGCAGGCATTGGAAGAACCAAATTATCTGAATCGCCCTCGAAAAAGATGTTATTGCATAAAGAGTTATCGACGACAACATCGAGAGTTCGGTCTTTTTCCTGTTTTCGTCGCTGGGACACCCAGAGTTAAAAATCAAATATTTTTGCCAGATATTTTTGTTCTTCAGTCAGTAAAATTGTTTTAGCCAAGATATGTTTCTGGTTGGGAGTAACAATTTTAACAGAATAGATTGTTTTTGCTATTTCGATCGCTTTCTCTGGACTGAGTCCTGCATTTTTTTCTTTTAGTTGCCTTTCGAGTTCTTTATAAACTTTGTATGCAACAAAGGCGATGCAAATATGAGCTTCTATTCTTCTTTTAACTCTATGGAATATTGGACGTATCCTTAAATCGTGTTTTGATATTCGGAATGCCTTTTCGATTTTCCATAAATGTGCATAATTTTCAATTATCTGTTCTTTTGTGAGATTGGTGTTGGTTAGATACCCTTTCAAACCATCCCACTGTTTATCGATGTTGGATTTGTCCAAGTCAATGCTCACCGTTATTTCACCTTCCATTTTCAGGTATTTATTGTATCCGCGGTTGTTGATATTGGTTTTTGTGAGTTTTCCCGTTCTTATTCTCTTTTCTAGTTTTTTTAACCCTCTTTCACGGTTGTGCCGATCCTTATTTGCCCGTTTTTCTGAATAACTGACAACTAGCCTCAGTCCATCTGCTCTTTCAATTATGTCGCTTTCCCCGTTACCAAGTTGAAGTGCCGTTATCTTTTCCTTTAAAACATTCGGTTCCGATTTTATCCTTGCACCTAAAATGAACTCGTATCCGTTCTTCTTCAAATCATTAATATTGTCTTTCGAGAGTAGGCCAGAATCAGCAATGATCACTAATTGATCCAACCTGTAGCGTGCCTTGAAAGCATCAACAATAGGGAGCATTGTATGCCCTTCGAATTTATTGCCTTCAAATATTTCGTAGGCCAGCGGATACCCATCAATACTTACCAATAAGCCCAATAAAATTTGTGGATTCTGATGCCTCCCTTCTTTACTAAAACCAGTTTTACGAAGTTCGTCTTCATCGTCGATTTCAAAATAGAGCGTGGTTACATCATAAAAGACAATACTTATTTGACCGCCAAGTACCTTTCGCGAATGGGAATAGCTAATATCTTGTACCTTCTCTTTTTGTGTTTTATGAAGCTTATCCAGGTAGCGATAAACTTGTTGGACGTCAATGGAAAAAAACTGGTATTTGGAAAGAAAATCTGTAGTCTTTAACTTGCTAGCAGGAAATGACAAGCGTGCAATAACTAGTTGTTTGAAAAGAATATCGGGAATGATTCCAAAACCGATCTCATCAAACATTCTTCCAAGCAATAATTCTGTTCCTTGCACTGTTATTTGTTCAATGCTGTCTAGAAAATGTTCAGCGATCTGTTTTTCGTCTGTAAAATCAATCTCAACCTGGCCAATTCTTGATTTTATCCAATCTTTGCCTTCATCTACCAGACGAGCAATTTCAAGTGAATCGGAACTACTCCCAATCGTTCTGATCATTTTGTAGCTACCCGTGCTCTTGTCAATAATTTGAACACTCACAATACCACTTGGATTTACTTTTTTGCGGACAAACATGTCAAAAAGTTACAAAAAAGAACACTGGGACACCCATTTTAAAACTAAAACATTACTAAATCGCTGATATTCTACATCTAGCAGTTGTAAATCTAAAAAAGTGTCGAAAACAGGAAA
>CAZRXT010000036.1:0-13656 GCA_964604035.1 uncultured Prolixibacteraceae bacterium
TCGCCATACGAAATTCTCAAAACTTACAGGAATGGGGTTCGGGCTACAATTTGGAGAGGAGCTGCCGCATTATGCCTAGCCGACTTAGATGCAAACTATAAACCAGAAGATAATCCAATGATAGAACACATTATGACCCGACTAAATGCTGAATACGATGAAAGAAATACGTCGAAAAATCTTAGCCAAACATTATCTTCTTTTTAAGATAAAGAGTCAGATCGTCAATAGGTTCCTTAACAATCTTCCCCACCCTAACATCATGGCTTTTGCAAATATCAATCAAAATGCTTTGATGTGAAAAAGCTATTGAACCGCAGAAGTGAATTTCAAAATCAGAATGCTTTCTGTACTGAAGAATGTTTCGCACAACAAAGTCGCTAAACTGCTTTTGAACCAACTGCCGGCAATATTCATCATCAATATTCGCTTCGGCAAAAGGAGCAAAACCGGCAAGATAACGGTTTGGCATTGGCATTTGATAAACCCTTTCAATAGCAATTTCGGCTGAAACATCATATTTTTCGATGAACTTGAGCCGTAGGTTTAAAGGCATTTGGTTCTTCAAAAAATCGGAAACCAATTGTTTGCCAATTGAAACACCGCCACCTTCATCTCCCAAAATATAGCCTAACGAAGGAACCCGTTCTGCAATTTCTCGCCCATTCCACAAACATGAATTCGATCCGGTTCCAAGCAAGCCTATCATCGCAGGAGAATCACCAGCAAGAGAAAGACAAGCAGCAATTAAATCGGTATCAACAACGATATTGTCGCACCCGAAAACGTTGAAAATTGCTTTCCAAATTTTCTCTTTTGCAGTCTTCGAAGCACATCCTGCCCCGAAGAAATAAACAGCCCCGATCTCTTTTGCATCAATACCTGCTGAAACTGGCCGGATAACCCCTTCAATTTCATCGGAGCTAAGAAGCACCGGATTAACACCTTGTGTATTCACAAGACTTTCTATTTGATTAAGAGACAGCAAACGCCACTGTGTTTTTGTCGATCCGCTTTCAGCAATTAGTACCATGAAACTGTTTATGTTTTAACTTTAAAGGTTAGCAAATTAAAGTGTCAAATTGAATTTCTTGTAGACAATCAACTTAAAAGAATGTCGATATTTCGGCACAAATTTCCTCGAGCAACAACTTATCGTTTTCAGAAAACGGAGCTGGAGAATGTGAGTCAATGTCAAGTTCGGCTACAAAAACACCATTCTTCAAAATTGGCACAACTATCTCTGATTGAACATTAATGCTACACGAAAGATAATTTTCGACCTGAGTAACATCTTGAACAATCATTGTTTCCTTATTCTGAGCAACCTGCCCGCAAATTCCTTTGCCTATTGGGATTGAAACATGATCGGTATGACTGCCTGTATAAGGGCCAAGAATCAAGCCATCTTGAGTTTCGTTCAAGAAATAGAACCCTACCCAGTCGTAATGAAAAAGATTATTTTTCAGAAAAGAAGAGATTTCAAGCAAGGTTTTATCTCGATCTTGATTACAACAAGTAATATTTTTTACTTCGTGAAGAATCTGTTTGATATCGATATCTATCATGTTACTTAATTACAATTTCACCTTCATTTGTAATTTTCTCGCAATAAAAACATTTAAGCTCAATTGGCTTTTCTGAGATCACAGCAAAACGTGTTTTTATTTTTTCATTGTTTGTGATACATTTTGGGTTGAAACACTTAACAATATTTCCAATTTCAGAGGGAATCTCAACCACGCGTTTATCAACAACCTCAAAATTCTTAATTGTATTAAGCTTTGCATGAGGAGCAATTAACGCTATTTTGTTAATTTCCTGATCTTGGAAAAATCGGTTTGCCACTTTAATAATTCCCTTTTTACCAAGCTGTTTACTATCTAGGTTTGTTCCAAAGGTTATCATCTCTTGACTATTAAAAAGCCCCAAAATATTGATCACATCAAAAAGTCTTTCTGCCGGAATATGATCAATTACTGTTCCATCCTTAATTGCATTAACTTGCAATGCTTTACGTTCTATTTCCATCACTTTTTCTATTTAAGTCCCATAAGATGAGCGATAATTGCCTCGCGAGTAAAAACACCATTCAGAGCCTGTTCAAAATAATAGGCTTTAGGGTTCGAATCGACATCGGGGTGAATTTCGTTAACACGAGGAAGTGGATGCAGAATTTTCACTGTAGGCTTTGTGTTTTTAAGCATCTTATTTTTAAGGATATAAACATTTTTCACCTTCTCGTATTCAATTGGGTCGGTAAAACGCTCTTTCTGAACGCGGGTCATGTAAATAATATCTGCTTCAGAAATGATATCAGTAAATTCAGTGTGTTCATAGTACTTAATGCCTTTACTATGAAGGAAATGTTTGTATTCAACAGGCATCCGAAGCTCAGGAGGAGCAATAAAATTGAACACTGGCTTTTCGAATTCAGAAAGAGCCATCAATAGTGAATGTACTGTTCTTCCGTATTTTAAATCGCCAACCATGAATATATTGATATTGTCGAGCCGCCCTTGGGTTTTCATAATCGAATACATATCGAGCAATGTTTGAGAAGGATGCTGATTAGCTCCATCGCCGGCATTAATAATTGGCACACTCGAAACTTCGCTTGCATAACGTGCACTGCCTTCAAGAGGATGCCTCATCACAATTAAATCGGCATAATTACTAACCATCCTTATCGTATCGTGCAAAGTTTCTCCTTTTGAGACACTTGAAGAAGATGAATCGGAGAAACCAATAACCCTACCGCTCAAACGGTTAATTGCAGTTTCAAAACTTAATCGGGTTCGGGTTGATGGCTCAAAAAACAGTGATGCTACAACTTTCCCGTCCAAAAGATTTTGATTTGGGTTTTTCTCAAAATCAGCAGCAAGTTCCATTATCCGCAGGTACTCGTCCTTGCTAAAGTCGGTAATTGATATCAGGTCTCTTTTTTGCATTTTTGTGTGTTTTACATTTTTTGAAAATTACTTCTCCGAAAAAAACATCGAAATAAGTCTCACAATTAAAAAAAAACCAACAGCTTTAAACTATTGGTTTTGAAAAAGAATTATATAATTTGCTGTTTACAAACAACTTCACTCCGAATAATAACGCTAGCCGAATATTTAAATTTTCTATCCATTAAAGCATAAAATTAAAACTTTTAACAATGAATCATATTTAAATCAAATGATTTTTGAAAGTTTTATATTTCTTCGATTTTCAATCCTTCAATTTTTTTAAACTTTTCTGAAACACTTTCTTCTTTTTGCAAACGAATAAGTATTTCCAGAGAACAAAACATCTGATAATCAGACTTTATAATTTCAAGTTGTTCGTCCTTAACAATCCTCATCACCGAATTTTGAATTTGATAATCGAATTGCAGACGAAACTTCTTATAAATGATTTTTGTAACAATTTCGGAATTGGAAATTACATCAATTGTTGCGCATTTATATGCATTAATCAAGCCACTTACACCCAAAAGAGTTCCTCCAAAATAACGAACAACAACAACCAAAATATTTGAAAGTTCGTTGCTAAGAAGTTGCCCATGAATAGGCCTACCAGCTGTACCCGAAGGTTCACCATCATCATTTACACGATAATTTTCGCCCGAATAACCTAACCTATAAGCATAACAATGATGGCGTGCGCTGTAGTGTTCCTTTTTTATTCGATGAATAATTTCTTTAATCGTATCTTCTTCGGAAACGGGGAATGCATAAGAAATAAATTTGCTTCCTTTATCTTTAAAAATTCCTTCCGAAGGAAATTCTATAGTCTTATATGTATCGTCTTTCAGCATTAACCATAAAAAAAGCAGATCAAAAGACCTGCTTAACTTCAACTATACCTTTAACCTCTTCTCAATTTCTTCGACATCGATTTTAAACTGCTTATCGGTATCTAGCAGATTGCTAACCGTTTTACAGGCATGTAATACAGTTGCATGGTCCTTTCGCCCTATTTGGGAACCAATTGACGCCAAAGAAGATTTTGTTAGAGTCTTCGAGAAGAACATTGCAATTTGTCTTGCCTGAACAACTTCTCTTTTTCTGGTTTTTGATTGCAGAGAATCAACAGGCATGTTGAAATAATCGCACACTATCTTTTGAATATAATCGATGGTAAGTTCGTGCTTGTTTTGCTTCACAATTTTATTAATCATCTCAACAGCAAGGTCAACAGTAATTGCCTTACGGTTTAATGTTGATTGTGCAAGCAATGAAATTAAAGCACCTTCAAGTTCCCGAACATTTGTTGTAATATTCTGAGCAATATACTCAAGAACAGGTTCGGGCATTGTCAAACCATCTTTATATGTTTTCTTTTTAAGAATTGCCAATCTTGTTTCATAGTCAGGAGCCTGAATATCGGTGGTTAAACCCCATTTGAATCGGGACAAAAGACGCTGCTCAATTCCTTTTATTTCGATAGGTGCCTTATCTGATGTCAAAATCAACTGTTTGCCCGACTGATGTAAGTGATTGAAAATATGAAAGAAAGTCTCCTGTGTTTTTTCCTTTCCCGAAAATTCATGAATATCATCAAGAATTAACACATCAATCATTTGATAGAAATGGAGAAAATCGTTCCGGGTATTATTACGTGTTGCTTCTGAATATTGAGTACTGAACTTACTCGCATTTACATAGAGAATTACCTTATCGGGAAAACGTTCTTTTACTTCAATACCAATAGCCTGAGCCAAGTGAGTTTTGCCCAACCCGCTATCACCATATATTAATAAGGGATTAAAAGATGTTCCTCCTGGATTCTGAGCTACCGCAAAACCAGCAGAACGAGCCAGCCTATTACACTCTCCTTCTACGTAATTTTCGAATGTGTTTTCTTTCTTAAGCTGCGGATCGATGTGTAATTTTTGAATTCCAGGAATTACAAACGGGTTTTTGATATTTGCAGAATCGGTATTTAATGGAATTGAAACTGGCCTATTATTAAGTTTTGAATTATTATTGGTTGGATAATTTACCGTCAACGATGCGCTCTTGGGCTGTGGGTTGCTCATAACCACATTGTACTCCAACTTTGCATTAACGCCAATAACCTTACGAAGAGTCCTTCTTAGAATGTCTATATATTGCTCTTCTAAGTATTCATAAAAAAACGGGCTTGGAACCTGAATTGTAAGAATTTCATTTTCGATTTTCAGTGGTTTTATTGGTTCAAACCAAGTTCTAAAGCTTATCGGCTGTACGTTGTCTTTTATGATTGTGAGGCAATCAGTCCATATTTGGTTGTGATTCTTGAGCATTCTTGGCGGTTAATATTTTAATGTTTAATGTTAGGTTGTTTCATTTTCAAAAAGCTTACGCAAAATTGTGAAAAAAATATCTTAAAAAAAACACTTCCGGCAATTGTTTTTTAATATTTCTCTAAATATCTGTATTTCAAAATTATAATTTTCAACAAAGAAATAAACAGGATAAACTACTGACAAACTGAACGTTATGTCATATTAAAATATCTAATAATTTGAATTTATGCACTATTGAAACATTGGCTGAATTATGTTATAAAAGTGAAATAAAATTGCAGTTTATTTATGTAAATAAAAGTAAAATACAATACATTTAAGTTCTACTCTTAAATTGTATAAATACGATAATCATTATTATTCACAAATCACATAAACGATTGAAAGTATAAAACCTACTCACCTGAACATGAAAAAAAGAGGGTCATTTTTCGATTTTCCAGAAAATGAAAATTGAGCCTACCGCTTAACCTAAAAAAAAACTCTTTAACAATCATTAAGCAATAATTGACTCAAAAAAGAACATACTACTTAATACATAGCAGAACTAAGCCTGTGTGTTCAAAAACAATTTAAGAATGAAGAAAAAACTATTTTGACTGCTTAAATGAAGTTCTTTTCCCATCGAAAAAACCAACAGGAAAAGATCCTGGAAAGATTGCTCGTATTTCTTTGCTCTTATTCAAAACTTCTTTTGAACTTTGAGAAACATTCAGGAAATATTTATAGAACCCATTGTCGGACAAGTAGTACACCGGGCTATGGTTCTTAAATATAGGATCGCCTTTCTCGTACTTCACATTTATTGACATTATTTGAATTCCATACCATTGACCAACAAGAGAAGATATATCGACCAATGAATCAGAAACTACAACTTGGTTGTGGTCTAAATTCTCAGCGTTTTGAGTAGTAATTTTAGATGTATTCTGGGCTGTAGAATCTTTTAAGTCAACATTTTCGTCTTTAGCTTTTTGAGGCTTCGACTGAGATTTAGAAGAAGAAGTTTTATCGGTTGCATGCGATGGCTTTGTATTCCTTCCATCAAATCGCTGTTTATAGTCCGAAATGGCAGAGAAGATTGATTGAGCCATAAGGTTCTTCCCTTTTTCGGTAACTAAATATTTACGTTCGCTCTCGTTGCTCAAGAAACCCAATTCAATTAAAGCGCTGGGCATAGAAGTTCTTCTCAACACAAGAAAACCTGCCTGACGAACTCCCCTATCCTTCCTGTCGGTCAATGAAACAATATTCTTTTGAACTTTATCGGCAAACAAACGACTTTGCTCAAGAAATTCATTCTGAATCATTTCAAACATGATATATGATTCGGCCTGATTTGGATCAAATCCTTCGTAGCGTGTTGAATAATCTTCTTCAAGCAAAATTACAGAGTTTTCCATCTTTGCCACATCAAGGTTTTCCTGACTGCGGTGTTGTCCAAGAATATATGTTTCGGCTCCGTAAATTGTGTTTTTCGGACATGCATTTACATGTATGGATATAAAAAGATCGGCCTTTTGTTTATTAGCAATATCTGCCCTGTCGTTCAGCGGTATAAACACATCTTTGTCTCGGGTATAGATTACCTTTAGCTCAGGAAATTTCTTTTTTATCATCTCTCCTGTTTTTAAAGCAACATCCAAAACGATATCTTTTTCAAAAACACCACCAATTGATGCTCCCGGATCTTTTCCTCCATGACCAGCATCAATAACGATCTTATCAAATGTGAAATCAGCATTTTGAGCACTGATGTTTAGCGAAATAAACAACATGACTAAAAACGAAAAGATATGAATAGAATTTCTTAACATTTTTTGACTCTTTTTTTGAAATAAATAATACTATTTAAAGTTATCAAAGACATCTGTAAAGTAAATTGTAAAATCTCAATGATGCAAACCAATAACTCAGATAAAACGGGTTTATGATACGATCAAAACAGTTTTTTAAATTATTTTTGAGCAATTAAAAAATAAACGTTTGATTCGATTCAGATACATACTTACTATAATTGCATTCATCAGTTTAGGCATTAGGGCATTTCCTCAAGAAGAGATGCCCATAATTGATACAACTTCTATCAATTTAGACCAGGAACTTCTTTCCGAAAAAAAAGATTCGGTTGAACCTCGAAAACAGATATTTGAATCGCCTATTGATTACAAATCGAGGGACTCAATGGCTGTGTCGTTCGAGAATGGACAACAAATTGTTTACTTGTATGGCGATGCCAATATCAAATATGGTACCATAGAATTAACCGCTAACTTCATTTCTGTAAATTTTGCCACAAAAGAGATTTATGCCGAAGGATTAACCGACTCTGCTGGAGTAACAACTGGCAAACCGCACTTCAAGGAAGGCTCGGAAGAGTTCGACTGCTCGTCGCTCAGGTACAATTTCGTAACCAGTAAGGGTTTTGTTGAAAATGTAGTTACTGCACAGCAAGACGGTAAAGTACATAGTGCAAAAGCCAAAATGATGAGTAAAGATGTATTTTGCATGGTCGATGGTAAATATTCGACCTGCGATGCTGAACATCCGCATTTCTATCTTCAAATTACTAAGGGAAAGATTATCAACAAAAAAGCAATCATTGCAGGGCTATCTTATATTGTGATTGAAGATTTTCCATTATATGCTCCGTTTCTTCCCTATGGCTATATCCCTACCAACAAAACAACCTACAGTTCGGGTATATTAATCCCATCTTACGGGCAAATTAACGATCGTGGGTACTACTTAAAAGATGGTGGGTTTTATTGGGCGGCTTCAGATTATTTCGATATAAAATTAACAAGCGATATTTATTCCAAAGGAGGATGGGCATTAACATTTGCTTCTTCGTACAGGAAAAGGTATAAGTTCTCGGGGAATTTCACCTTTAGTTATTCGAAAACAGTAACGGGCGAAAAAGGTATAAATCAATCGGTTTCACCTAGCTTTTCAGTACAATGGAGCCACTCTCAAGACTCTAAATCTAACCCATCAAGCAGTCTTTCGGGAAATGTAAACTTCTCAAGCAGTGGCTACAATAAGAACAATGAATACGACAACTCGGCTGTCTACTTAAACAGTAGCCAATCTTCGAGTATTTCGTATCGTAAAAATTTTCTAGGCACACCATTTAGTTTGACTGCCAATATCAGGGAAACTTCTAATTTCTCCGATTCAACCCTTTCTCTTTCGCTCCCCGAAATGACCTTGAACATGAAAAGTATTCAACCTTTCAAACGGAAAAAAGCAGTTGGAAAGAAAGGCTTTTTTGAAGACTTTGCCATATCATATTCAACAAGCTTAAAAAATAGCATCAAAACAAAAGAAAGTGAGATACTTACAACTCCATTTTCAGAATGGGATAGAAGCATTAACAATAGTTTTGGCATCACTTTACCATCAATCAAATTATTAGACTACATTAATATTTCGCCATCGGTTTCTTTCGATGATGATTTTTATTTCGATTATTACAAGTTATACTGGATTGATGGTTATTCGGTAAAAGATAATGAAACCGGCATGAATAAATGGGTAGCAGGGCATGTTGAGAAAAATAACAAAAAAGGATTTAAGCAGAATTATCAATTTAGTGGTAGCGTATCGGCAGCGACAACTCTTTACGGAAGATTTGAAGTAAAAAATCCAAATTCAAAAATAAAAGCAATAAGGCACAAAATCGACCCATCGCTAGGATTTAGCTACAAACCCGATTTCAGCAAAGATTTTTTTGGATTTTACGATAAAGTACAAGTTGACTCTTTGGGCAACATGCAACAATACAATATTTTTACTGGAAGTTATTCGACCACAGCCAAAAGTGGCTCTGTTAATTTCGGCTTAGCAAATAACATCGAAATGAAAGTTGTTAATACCGATACTACATCGACTGAACAATTTAAAAAAGTCCCAATTTTCGATAACCTTTCCTTTTCGGGAAGTTACAATCTTGCAGCCGACTCTATGAATTTATCAACAATTGCTTTGAATGCCAGGACCAAAATTGCAGGACAAGTAATTAACATTAGCGGCACGCTTGACCCTTATGCGTTGAACGAAAAAGGTGCTAGAACCAAGGATTATATGTGGACAGAAGCTAAAGGACTTGCGAAACTAGGAAGAATAACAAATCTTTCAACTGGTTTCAATTTTAGCTTCAGCTCTGATAAACTTGCAAAACAATTAGAGGAACGATCAAAAAAATTGGCAGGCGAAGAAACTCAAAAGAAAGAGAACAAACCAGAAGAAAACAGCCATTACTCTTTTGCTAAAATGCCTTGGCGCGTTAGTATGAATTATAGCTTCAGCTACAGGAATACTAACAACGAACCTAAAATAACCCAATCATTAGGGTTCAACGGGAATATTGATTTTACCGACAAATGGAAAGCCACATTTACCTCGGGATTCGATTTTGAAACTATGAAATTATCGTACACAAACATGTCGGTGACAAGGAACTTGCACTGCTGGTCTATGTCGTTCAATTTCACCCCAATAGGCGCTAAGAAATTTTATTCATTTACACTTAGTGCAAATGCAAGTATGTTAAAAGATTTGAAGTTAGATAAAACCAGTACCGATTTTCCATCGTATTAACCTGTTATCCGAAATACAACTCATTACTATGAAACGAGCATGATTCGTTAAGCTCAAACACAAATAAAACAACGTTCATCGAAAGCTAAATTTCATCATGCAAGATCCATGAGTGGAGGCATAGATAATCGAAGAAACAGTTTTCGATCCAACAGATAAACAGCAACTTAACACATACAAACGAATGAAACGAGCATGACTGACAGCCACAACAAGAATATGTATAACCTTGGCGAGATCCATGAGTGGATCCGTTGAAGTTCAAAGTTAAAAATTTCGATCCAACAGATAAACAGCAACTTAACACACACAAACGAATGAAACGAATAATCAAAACAAACAATGCGCCTGCTGCTATAGGCCCATACAGTCAGGCTGTTGAAATTAATAACACCCTCTATATTTCGGGACAAATCCCAATTGACCCACAAACAGGCAACGTTGTGGAAAGCAACATAGTAGCTCAAACGGAGCAAGTAATGAAAAACATTGGGGCAATACTGAAAGAAGCCGGCTACACTTATGCCGATGTTGTGAAGTCGACATGTTTATTAAGCGACATGGCCAATTTCAAAGCCATGAACGAAGTGTACGCGAAATATTACGCGGCTGAAGCACCAGCAAGAGCAGCATTTGCCGTTAAAGACCTACCGCTGGGCGTACTTATTGAGATTGAAACAATTGCCGCCAAATAAGTGCAAAATATTACGCAATAAAAAATCCACTTCTTTGCAGAAGTGGATTCTATTGTCTGTTTGAAAAAAAATGTCCTGAATTGATTGATTAAATTTATTCAGATACTACTTCGAAATTGAAATCGACTATCACTTCGCGATGAAGTTTAATCTTAGCGGTATAACTACCAACTTCTTTAACTCCATCTTTAGGAATAGTAATTTGTTTACGATCGATTTCAAAACCTTGAGCACTGATCGCTTCTGCCAATTGAATATTATTAACTGAACCGAAAATCTTACCTGTAGTACTGGTTTTTGCACCAATAGAAACTTTAAGCTCGGTTAATTTGCCAGCCAATACTAAAGCTGCATCTTTCAATTTAGCTTCTTTGTGTGCACGTTGACGAATATTTTCAGCTAATACTTTTTTTGCAGAGACACTAGCTTCAGAAGCAAATCCCTGAGGAATAAGGTAATTACGTCCGTATCCATCTTTTACATTTACGATGTCATCTTTCGAACCTAGTCGTTGAACATCTTGCTTAAGAATAATTTCCATCTGTATTCCTCCTTTTTTTATTTCATTAAATCGGTTACATATGGCAATAATGCGATATGACGAGCACGTTTCACAGCCTGAGAAACCTTACGTTGATATTTCAAAGAAGTACCAGTAATACGACGAGGTAAAATTTTACCTTGTTCGTTAAGGAATTTCTTCAAAAATTCTGGGTCTTTGTAATCAACATACTTGATTCCGTTCTTTTTGAAACGGCAATACTTTTTCTTTTTGACCTCAACTGAAGGTGGAGTTAAGTATCTGATTTCTGATTGATTTGATGCCATGACTATTTCTCCTCTACTTTAGCTTTAACTTTGTTCTTACGTTTTTCGCTGTATTCAACAGCATGTTTGTCAAGTTTGAACGTTAGAAAACGAATAATTCGTTCATCGCGACGATACTGAGTCTCTAATTTTTCAATAAAAGAAGAGTCTGCTTTGAACTCCATCAGGTGATAGAATCCTGTTGATTTTTTTTGAATAGGGTAAGCCAATTTTTTTAGCCCCCAGTCTTCTTCGTGCATCATTTCGCCACCTTGGGCTGAAACTAATTCACTGAATTTGCTCACTACTTCCTTAAATTGTGCATCTGACAACACAGGTGTAGCAATGAAAACAGTTTCATACTGGTTAATCATAGAAATTTTACCATTAGAAATTTATACTATTATTAATATCTCTCGTGCGTCACTCGCGTAATCGACCGGTAAATAATCGGTTACATGGATTCAGCGAATTAAGCGGCGCAAAAGTAGGAATAATTTCTAGTTTATCAATCAACCCAACACTTTTTCTTCTAAATTACAACAATTTAAATTTTACAATCGTTAATGAATATCCTATAGAATAGCTGATCCATTTTTTTATTTTTGAAGAAAATTGTTTGAATTATGATTAGAAAAATATTTTTCTGTTTTTTGTTTTGTTCTTCTTTTGTTTTCAACTCTTTAGCTCAAGATGTAGCTAACTTTAACGAAAACACACCAAAACTGGTTATTGGCATTACTATCGACAACATGAGGTCTGAATACCTTTCGCGTTTTTGGGATACATTCCAAAAAGGTGGGTTTCGAAGACTCATTGAAAACGGAGCTGTTTCAAAAAAAGGAAATCTCGACATTCATAACATCAAAACCTCAACCGCAATTGCAACTATTTATACCGGCACATACCCTTCGGAGCATGGTATAATTGGCGATCAATGGTACAAGCAACTCACAAAACAAACCATCCAGAGCACCTCCGATGATTTTTACCTTACAATGGGAAGCGACTCGAAGAAAGGCAATGCCTCGGCAAACATGCTGAAAACATTTACCCTTGGCGATGTAATGAAAGAATATTCAAATTTTAAATCGAAAGTTTTTTCTGTTGCACTTAATCAAACGCCTGCGGTATTAAGTGCCGGACACTCGGCAGATGGTGCTTTCTGGTACGACAATTCGAATGGAAAGATGATAACATCTTCATACTATATGGATATCTTCCCTAATTGGGTGATGGAATTTAACGAAAAACTCATGCCCGATCTTTATTTAAATCGCGAATGGGATTTACTTTTACCTGCCGGAAGTTATAAATCGGGATTTGCTGATGACTACCTGCTTGAGAAAGGTTACTGGAAAAAATGGAACACCTTTCCTTACGATCTGACAAAACTAGGCACTAACCTTGGTTCAAAATACGAGTTACTTCCTGCAACCCCTTATGGCAACAAGCTGATAAAAGATTTTGCAGTTCAACTTATTGACCAGTACGAATTGGGAAACGACGAGTATCCTGATTTGTTAACTATTAATTTTTCGAACTTAGATTTTGCCAACAAATGGTTTACCCCTTCATCGGTTGAAATACACGACTTGTATCTCAGACTCGACCAAGAGATTGCAGCTCTTTTAAGTTTTCTCGATAAAAAAATGGGGAAAAACAACTATCTCGTTTTCTTAACATCATCGTCAACAAGCGATTATCCTGCAAATATTCTAAAAGAAGAGTTCAACTTCAAGGCAGGCGAATTCTCACCTCAAATTGCGATGGCACTTTTACGAGCCTATCTTAATGCGACCTTCGGAAACGGAGAATGGATTCAAATGTACAACGAAGAACAAGTTTATTTGAACCATTCGCTAATTGAAGAAAAGGAAAAATCGATTGATGATATGCAGCAAAAAGTTGCTCTTTTCCTGAACCAGTTTGAAGGAGTTAAAGCAGCGGTGCCTGCATCAGTAATTGAAAAAGGGAACCTCAACAACCCGCGGTTCAAAATATTGGAGAACAGTTATTGTGTTCAGCGTTCGGGCGATGTGCTTTTACTCTTAGAAGAGGGCTGGCAGCCAACGTCAAAATATAGCGAGACTGATTATTCTACTGAAAACATTATCCCTGTAATTTTCTATGGCTCACTGATAAAGCACATTGAAATCAAAGAACAGGTAGAGGCAATCGACATTGTTCCAACAGTATGCAACTTTCTAAATATACTTCCTCCTGACGATGCCCGTGGAAAAATAATTTACGAAACTGAATGGTAAAGCTTGT
>CAZRXT010000037.1:0-1715 GCA_964604035.1 uncultured Prolixibacteraceae bacterium
AAACACCCCTACGCTGTGGACAGGAATCAAGTGCAGGAGACTTACTTTTATCAATGTTTGATTGTCTCCCTTTTCTAACTAACTGTTGAATTGTAGGCATTATACGTTTAAATTAAATTAAAAATAATTGCAAAAAATTTAATGGTTTCCCCAAAGAATATCAGCCACTTACAGCGAAGTGAAGACACAATCCTCCCGGAAACGGAGGGCAAAAGTACTAATTTTCAATAAGAAATAAACATTTGGCCAACTTTTTTTTGAAAAAACATCACTTATCTTGAAATCTATTTATCAGATCAATGAAAAGAGTGCTTCTTGTGTTAAATAATTAAAAACTAATTGATCTAATCGGGTTCAATTTTAGAAGGTGTTGTATGGTCTTTGCGGTACTGGCTGGGAGCTTCGCCAAATAATTCTTTAAACTGTTTGCTGAAATACCGAGTATCGTTAAAGCCAATGTTTATAGCGGCTTCATTCACGTTGTATCCGTTGGCAAGCATCTGTGCTGCAATTTTCAACTTAACCTGCCGCATCAATTCAATTGGGCTTAACCCTGTTAAACTTTTTACTTTGTTGTAGAAAACGGTTCGACTAACGCACGAATAATCGACAAGGGTATTGATAGACAATTCGGGGTCGTTGTAATTTTTTTCGATGTACTTAATGAGTTTCTCGATAAACTCCTGATCGCGCGAGGAAAACTTTATCTCAGAAACAGAAATTTCTTTATTGTCGCGATATTTCCTCAGTATCAGCTTTCGTTGTTCTAGAATATTTGAGATCATCGACTTCAATATCGACATATTGAATGGCTTAAGAACATACGCCTCTGCTCCCGATTCAATTCCAAGAATTTGATCGTCGACACTAGATTTAGCTGTTAGTAGAATGACTGGAATGTGGCATGTATCAAAATTATTTTTCAATGTTTTTGTTAGTTCGATCCCATTAATTTCGGGCATCATGATGTCTGAAATGATTAGATCGGGATGATGTTGATTTGCCATTTCCAATCCTTCTTTGCCATTTTTTGCTTTAATAATTGAAAAATAAACAGACAATGCTTCTGATATGTAATTCAAAATCTGAATATTGTCTTCAACAACAAGAACAGTTTGCTGATGTTTAAAGTTGCTATTTTCAAATGCCTCATCTTCAATTTCATCTCCCTCGTTAGCAATATTGCTTATTGCATTGACATTGTAGTTATTGTCAGCCTCTTCGATTAAATGAACATTGGGTTGATCCTTCAAATGCGAGAATCCTGTTTTTACTACGATTGTAAATTCACAACCATTGCCAAGCTCACTTAAGACACGAATCTCGCCCCCATGTAGTTTCATTATTTCGTTTGAGAGATTCATTCCAATCCCAGTACTGTTGCTGGTATAGTCGCCAGATAGTATTGTGTACCTATTAAATATCAGGGGTATATCTTTACTGTCGATACCTGGACCACTATCTTTTATTCTGATGTAAACCTCACCTATTTTGGCATTTTCGTCGATTGCAACTGCAACCGATTTTCCTTTAGGTGTGAATTTGAATGCGTTTGACAATACATTAAAAATTACAGAATCTAACCGATGCGGGTCGGCCCATATTTTTTCGGGGTGGGCTTGTTGCTGGAATACAACATCAATTCCCTTATGCTGGGCATGCGATTTGAAGTTGTCGAAAATCCCTTGGGTGAAAGCAATAATATCAATTGGTTC
>CAZRXT010000037.1:1815-13641 GCA_964604035.1 uncultured Prolixibacteraceae bacterium
GCCTTTTCGACACGCAATTCGTTTCGGAAACTGCTGATTCGAATGATAGCCCTGCTTACAAAAAACGATATTACCAGGAATAATATGAGGTATACTACAAAAGCAAAAGTTGATGCCCACCATGGCGGCAAAATATTAATCCGGATCAATGTTTCTTTGTCTTTCCATTTGCCATCCCACAAAGCTGCTTTTACCTTAAAAACATAACGGCCAGGTTTCAAATTTGTGTATGTAGCTTTTCTTTCGGTTCCGACATAATTCCATCCGTCGTCGAAATTTTCTAACAAGTAGGCATATCGTGTTTTTGACTTATCGAGATAATTTAAAGCTGAGAATTCGAGACTAAAACTTGACTGGTTATATTTGAGATTAATTTCATCGGCAAATGAAATTGCTTTTTTTAGTGGCGAATTTGGAGTCGACACATAAGTGTCTTTATTGAAAAGCTGAAAGTTTGTGAAGGTTACCTCGGTTGATGTTTTAGGTGAAATAATCTTTTCGGGATTGATAATTTCGACTCCGGTTGAATTTCCAAAAACCATTCGTCCATCCCTTAGTTTCAGACAGGTATTTTCGGAAAACTCGTTTGAAACGAGGCCATTAGATTTGTTGAAGTTTTCAAAGCTCGTAGTTTTCTTATTAAACCTCGACAAGCCATTTTCGGTACTAAACCAAATAAAACCAAGGTTATCTTCCTCTATTCCAAAAACTTCATCATTAGCAAGACCTTCGTTTTCGGTATAATGAATAAATTCTTTATTCTCTGAAAGATGCTGAACACCTCCGCCAAAGGTTCCGAACCATAGTTCGTTATTCGAATCTTCAAAAATGTGTACAATATCATTATAGTTTATGCTTCCTGAGATGTTGGGGTTGTGGTAGAAGTTTTCGAATTGACATTTCGTTCCCATCTGGGTTTCGATTTTCAATTTATTCAATCCAAAAGTTGTGGCCACCCAAAGATTGTTTCTTGAATCGACGAGAATATTCCTGATTTGGTCGTTCGACAAGTTTGAATTGGAAGAGTTAATTCTTGCAAATTTCAACGATGCGTAATTGGACGATAATGTGTAACACAATCCTCCTCCATAGGTGCCAATCCAAATTCGACCTTGTTTGTCTTCGGTTATGCTGTATATATTATTGTCGCATAAAGAGGTCGAATCATTTTCGACGTTAATAAAGCGTTCAAAAGTTAGACTCCCATAATTTGTCATTCCTTTGCGAACAGGGGTAGAAGACACAGCAATGCCTGCCCCCTTTGATCCTAGCCAAACATATCCCTTCGAGTCTTGAAAAAATGAATAAACATTGTAAACAAGTTCGCCTTTAGAAGGGAAAGGAAAATGAAGATTTTGGCCAATTTCTGTAAAATTCTTATTGAATATTTTCAGCTGCCCGCCTTTTGTTGCAACCCAAACATTACCATTTACATCCTCAAATAACGCTCGAACGATGTTCTCCATAAAATCGTCGTATTTCTGATTGATTTGAAGAGAAGTAAAAGCTGGATTCTTGAATATCAACTTATTCAAACCACCTTGCAGCGATGTTCCAACCCACAACGATCCCGCACGATCTTCGGCCATGCACATAACGGTATTCGAACTTATTGATTTTGGGTCGGAATGATTGTTTCTGAAGAAACGAAAAGAGTTGTATTCTCGTTGGAAAAGGGCTAACCCTCCACCATGAACGCAGATCCAAAAATTTTGCTTACTGTCTTCAAAAAAGTAAGGCCTCTCTTTATCTGAAAGATATTTGTTGTTTTCGGGGGTTAGGTCGAAATGGTTGTTTGAACCAGTGAGAGGATTGATTTGATTTACTCCAAATTTCCCATTCGTAACCCAAAGCAATCCCTTCGAATCTTCAATTATTTTATCGATACTCTGACCTTGGATAGGAATTGTTGACCATTGCCGACTGCCGGGTTTAAAAATGTAGAGAAAAGAGCCTCCAACCAGAATGTCGCCTTTAGAACTCATTTTCAACACTTTTATCTGATTGCTTTTCAAAGGAGAATTTGACACATCCAAGTTATCGAACAACCCTGAGATCGAGTTGTAATGAACCAGCCCATTTTCTTCAGTTCCAAACCACAGTTCATTGTTGCTGGCAACTGCCGATGTAAAATCCATATCAACAAAAAAGTGCTGGAAATAATAGTCGGCTTTTTCTGCATCTTTCCGCTTCAGAATATTGAGCCCATTCTTTGTCCCGATATAGATATTCTGATTTTGATCGGAAACTATAAACCGAATATTGTTATTCGACACCGAAAACTTACCTCTACTAAGAAATTGTTCTTCAATGTAGCTGTCAGATTTCTGGTCGTACAATAATCTATAAACTCCTGAATTTGAAGAACCAAGCCAAATTTCATTTTCAGATAATTGATAGAAACAATTTATCCTACTATACTTTTCTTCAAGGTTGACTTGATATTTGGGCAAGGTGGAAAGGGTTTCATTACGTGGGTTCAAAAAATGATAATACCCATCGTAGGTTTCAAACCAGATAAACTGCTGCTTATCTTCCCATATCGATACTATTCTATTATTAGTGAGAGCTCCGGGTTTAACAATTGTATTCTGTAGTATTTTGAAATCATAGCCATCGAACTTATTTAGCCCGTTCATTGTGCCAATCCAAAGAAAACCTTTACTGTCGCAAAGTATACTTGTAATTGTGTTTTGAGAGAGTCCATCTTCGGTTGTGAAATATTCAAACCGATCGATCTCAATTCCGCTGCTTTCAATTGGCGAAACCAGCATCGAAAGTGAGAGGCAAACAAACAAGAAAACAGACTTAACCCAAGCAAACATCATAGCAAATAAGAATCGGTTTCTTCAAAAGTAAGATTATTTATCCAAAAATATGTGTCAAAATAACTTTAGGGTTGATATCCATATTCACAGATAGCCACTTAGTCTCAGCAAGATTTGAAACATTATAGTTCTGAATACGACAAAATACCACACACTTTCCAACATTTTGTCGACACTCTTTTTAGTTGGGTTGGCGTAATTTTAGGATCTACAAAACTTAAGAAAGTACTGGAATCAAAAATCAAAAATGATTATGAGAAAAAATATTAAAGTTTCATTTATGAGGTCAAAATTGGGAGCGGCAGTTATACTAATCTATTTACTTTCGATATCTGGTTTTGCATTCTCGCAAGACTCGTTTTTGAATATTTGTAAATACGGGGCCGACAATACTGGAAAGAAAAATTCATCACCAATTATAAATCATTTAATAGACAGCCTCGCTAAAAATAATGGCGGCACTATATATTTTCCTGCAGGAAATTATCTCTGCGGCCCTATCATCATGAAAAGCAATATAACACTGTTTACAGATGCCGGAGCCTACATTCTTTTCTCTGACGACTTTAACGACTACCTACCAATGGTGCAATCGCAATGGGAAGGCGTACGTGTAAAAACATTTGTTTCTCAAATTTATGCTATCGATGCGCATAATATTTCGATTAAAGGCGAAGGGCATTTTGAAGGAAATGGTAAAAAATGGTGGGACTTCTGGTATGATGTGAGCCGAAACAATAAAAAAGATTCAGAGTGGCAAAAGATTTTTGTATCTGAAAATAAAGACATTCTGGCAAAAAGCAGCTACTTGCCCAAAATGCACAATTTCCTTCGCCCTCCAATGGTTCTATTTTATAATTGTAAGGATATCACAATTGAAGATGTGAGTTTTTCGAATCCTCCATTCTGGACAATTGTACCTGTGTATTGCGAAAATACAACCATTGATAATGTTACGATCAACAATCCAGGCGATTCACCAAATACCGATGGTATTGACCCTTGTTCTTGCCGAAATATGAGAATTTCTAATTGCCACATTACTGTTGGCGATGACTGTATTGTGATTAAATCGGGGCGAGATGAAGATGGACGTGAAGCGGCTGTTCCAACCGAGAATATCACAATTACAAACTGCACAATGCTTAATGGGCATGGTGGAGTTGTTATCGGCAGTGAAATGTCGGGCGATGTAAAGCGCGTTACAATAACAAATTGCGTGTTTGAAGGCACAGACAGAGGAATCAGGTTCAAAACCATGCGCGGAAGAGGTGGCGTAGTTGAAGATATCAGGATCAGCAATATTGTAATGAGAAACATTGTAGGTGAAGGCATTGTAATGAACATGCGCTATCAGCCATCAGAAATTGAACCTGTTTCGGAACGGACCCCGGCATTCAGAAAAATCCACATTTCAAATGTCGACATTGTAGATGCAAAAAAAGGAATTGCAATTTACGGACTTGAAGAGCAAAGTGTTGAAGAAATTTCATTTTCCGATATCTCGATTAAAGCCGAGAATGGTATTGACGCTAGTTATGCCGACAACATCATTTTCGACAACATCCGCCTCTACACAAAAGCATTGACGCCAATAAAGCTTGATAACTGTGAAAAGATATCATTCAGCCAAATACAACTTCTAAACCCATCGGCCGAAAGTTGCGGTTTCAATTTCGCTGAAAGCAGTACAATAAAGATATCTGACTGTTTCCAAGTAGATACAATGAAAACTTTCTTGAAGTACAACGATAAATGCAACAAAATATATCTCACAAATAATGTGCTGCTAGGAGTAAAAAACATACTCGAAGGACCTAATCAAAATAAAGTAATTCAGATAAACACAGTTCAATAATGCAACAACAACTTAATGCTAATCAAATATTTACTAACTTATACATGCAAAACAAAATTTACTAATAACTAAACTTAATATTTTGAAGTAATATGAAATAAACATGTTTCGATCGGCACAATTAGCTAAGCTGCAAGCTGTTTAGAGATCAGTACAAGCTAAATATCAGTGAAGATAATTGCACAACATGTGAGTTCCATACGACAATTAAAAACAAATTTTTTACGTATGAAAATAAATAAACTTACGAAACAAATGACCCTGACACTCATTCTCGGACTGGTCTGCATGATTTCTCTTGCGCAGGAAAAGATGATAACAGGTAAAGTATCTGACGCAGCCGGAATATCAATGATCGGTGTTACGGTTACTGTTCAGGGCACAACTAACGGCACAATTACCGATGCCGATGGTAATTTTTCAATAAAAGCTCAAAAGGAGAATAAACTACAGTTCTCGTTCATTGGTTTCGACACACAACTTATCGAAGTTGGCAACCAAACAAACATTAATGTTACATTGAAAGAACAAGCAATGGACATTGATGAAGTTGTTGTTGTTGGTTACGGAACGATGAAGAAATCGGACCTTACCGGCTCCGTTGGTTCTGTTGGTTCTGAAGACCTTGTACAAAAAGGCACTCCATCGCTTCTTGAATCGATGCAAGGATCGGTTGCGGGAGTAAGTATTACTCAGAGTGGAGGGCGTAATCAAGCAGGCTTCGACATTCAAATCCGCGGAAAATCGTCAATTAATGCTGACGTTACACCTCTTTATGTGGTAGACGGCGTAATTTGTGGCGACATCGATTTTCTCAACCCTCAAGATATTGAACGCATCGACATTCTAAAAGATGCCTCATCAACAGCAATTTATGGATCGAGAGCCACTGCAGGTGTTGTACAGGTTACTACCAAGAGCGGCTCTAGTGCAGGTAAAAAAGCTGAAGCAAAGCCAGTTGTGTCTTACGACGGATATTATGGCCTTTCGCAAATAGCCCGTATGCCAGATTTTATGGATGGCCAAGAATTCTACAATTTCCGTTTTCTGCAATTCGCAACAACATCAGAAACAACATCTCAGCCTGTTTACCGAATGCTCCAAGCCGATAATCAACAATCGATGCTGTACGATGGCACAAGCAAATATGTACTGCCTGAAGCATTAAAAAATGGGCAGACCTACGATTGGCCAAGCATGGTGACACAAAACAGCAACGAGCAGAACCATTATATCGCTGTCAGCGGAAGCAGCCAATCGGTTAATTACCACTTCGGTGCCGGATTCAACCAAAACGAAGGAACTTATATTGGCGACAATGAAAGCAAATTCAATTTGAAAGGAAGTATTGATTCTGAAATCAATAAATATTTCTCTGCCGGAATGAATTTTAATCTTGCCAACTCGGTTAACGATTATGGTAGCGACGAAGGAATTAAAGTTGCTTACCGTATGAACCCATACAATAAACCTTACGATAGTGAGGGAAATTTAAATCTGAAACCGGGGAATTTTCAGTCGATGGGGACTGCCGCAAATCAGTTTACCGATGCATACAACCCCTTGGTTTATTTGAACGATCAGGAGAAAGAAAAAAAATCGTATCGAATATTGGGCAACCTATATTTGGAAGTCAGGCCAATAAAGAATGTCAGCATAAAGAGTACTTTCTCGCCAAACTATTCGCATGCCAGAACAGGCGAATATACCGGAAGTGCCACTGGCGCTACTGCTACAGCCAATTACACTTCGACCGAAAGCTTCGATTGGACATGGGATAACCAAATTAACTACAACCTTACATCGGGCGATCATAATTTCGCAGCAATGGGACTTTATAGTATGAATTCTTACAACTATGAGAAATACTATATCTCGGTAATTAACCCAACTGTTGGAACACTCTGGAACAACTTAGGAACAGGATCTACAGGCGAAGGAGAGAAACCAACAGTAAGTTCAGAATATTCTGAAAGCAGCTTGACTTCTTATGCATTAAGAGCAAACTACTCATACAAAGGAAAATACATAGTGACAGCAACAGTACGTAGCGATGGTTCGTCAAAATTTGCAGAAGGACACAAATGGGGCACTTTCCCATCAGCAGCTATTGCATGGCGTGCTTCTGAAGAAGAATTCATGAAGAACGAATGGCTTTCGAACCTTAAGTTACGCTTGAGCTACGGTGTAACCGGGAACAATTCGGGAATTGGCAACTATGCAACCCACACAACTGGAGCCGGCCCTAATTACTATGCATTTGGCTCAACTATTGCGCCTGCTTATTATCCAAGCGGTATTGTAAACGGTTCATTATCTTGGGAAACAACAGCTGAAACTGACTTCGGTATCGATTTCGGATTATTTGCAAACAGAGTAAGTGGAACTATCGATATTTACAATAAAGATTCAAAAGATCTACTTTACATACGTTCGTTACCTTTAGTTTCGGGTGGTGGCACTTTAACCGATAATATCGGAAACGTGCGTAACCGAGGAATCGAATTTTCTTTGAATACCGTGAATATCAAAAAGAAAAACCTAACATGGGAAACCTCTTTTTCTTTCGCCGCAAATAAAAATGAGGTTCTGGAAATTAACGGAACCAGCGACTTTATTATTAATAGCGACAATCCTATCACCAAGTCGTTGTTTGTAGGAGAGGCTGTTAATAACATTTATTCTTATGGATGGAATGGTATCGTAAGTGATAAAACAATGACTGTTCCTGACAACAATGCCTCGGCAAAAGGTGGTTTTACACCCGGCACTCAGGTTAAAGAAGCCGACTACTATTACTCAATATATGGCTGGACAGAAGGTATGCCAATCATTGAAGACTCGAACAACGACGGTGTAATTGATGCAGATAACGACAAGAAAGTCCGCGGCAACCAAGATCCTGCTTGGACTGCAAACATCAGCTCATCATTAACTTACAAAAACTGGGACTTTTCTTTTTCAATCTACACAAAACAAAATTACAAGGTGCTTTCGAGCTTTTTGTACGAGTACTATAATTACGCATACCGCGGATACCAACACTTGAACATGGACTATTACATTCCGGCAGGTACTTTGGTTAATTGTGGCGGCATTAACGACGATGGAACATATATTAACCCTGTTTATCAGGAACAAACCCATTATGGTGAATTTCCATTCCCAAATGGCAACTCTGTAACCAACTATGGAGCTGGCACACTTTGGCTCGATAAAGGAAACAGTAATTTAGCAAGTATAGTTGATGCATCTTATTGGAAAGTGAAATACATAATTGTTGGATACACATTCCCAAAAACAATGTTGTCGAAAATTGGTGTCGAAAAGTTACGTGTTTACTTGAATGTTACTAATCCATTTGTCATCTCATCGTATAAGGGTTTCGATCCTGAATGGGCTGGCACAGCAACAAAAAACGATGGACCAAGTACCATTAACTATCAGCTAGGTGTCAACTTGAAATTCTAAAAAGGAAAAGTATACGGATATGAAAAAATCAATCATTATAATAGCACTAAGCGCTATATGCCTCACAGGGCTTAATAGTTGCGAAGATTTCTTAACCGCCGATAATAAATCGGCCATAACAGCAGAAGAACAATTTTCGACTCAAAGCGGTTTCGAAACACTTGTAAACCAAGCATACTTCAAAATGCGTTCGATCTATGATAATTCGGCCATCTATTGCAGCGGAACAGATATGTATGCCGGTGTACGTTCAGCAGGAGATCCAACATTGGAAGGATACTCACTAACTTCTGAAAATGAGACAGTAAAAAATCTCTACACCAATCTTTATGGCGTTGTAAACGCTGCAAATGCAGTACTATTTTACGCCGATAAATGCGAAGATTATTCAGGCAAAGAACTTCGGAAAGAAGAAGCCCGTTTTTTCCGCTCATACGCATATTATATTTTGAGTCAGCAATTTGGCGGTATACCTATAATTAAAGAATACATTAATTCTGCTGAAACTTATTATCCTCGCAATACACTGGTGGAAACATACACCTACATTATTGACGAGCTCAAGGAATTATCGAACAGTTCGATACTTAGCGAGACCGACAAAACAGGCAGGGTAAGCAAGCAAGCAGCAAAAGCACTTCTTGCAAAGGTTTATTTGGCTGCGGGTTGGGACTTGGAAACTACGCTTTCAAGCGCCGAAAATGGCACTTACACCGTAACTGGCAAATCGTATTTTGAAAATGCAGCTCAAACTGCAAAAGAGGTTTGTGATGCCATTCCGTTAACAATGTCATTCGAGGAAAAATGGTCGCCAAATAACGAACAGAACGATGAAGCTATTTTTGCAATTCAATGGGATAGAAGCTCATCACAAAATGTCACGACTGGAGGGCATTCTCAGCAAAACACCTTCGGAACTTACCTTGGAGCAGTTACTATGGGTATGAAATATGTAGCGTCCGATTTGAACGTTACAAGCAAAACATTCTATCTTTTTGAAAAAGGAGACCAACGTTATGACGCGACATTCATGACAACTGTTTACAATTTCAAAAGTGAATGGGGAACAGAAGGTTACTGGGCTTATTACAATGCAACTTCTTCCGATTTGGCAAAAATGCAAATCGCATTCTACAACCCTGCATGGTATGTAACCAACGACGAAATTGCAGCTTATCAAACAGCTCATGCTTCACAATTAAATAGTACAGGTGCAATGAGCCCAGCTCAAATTATCCGCACCTCAGAACCGGTAAGATGGATTCTTTACAAAACCGACGGAACTGTTTCGTCAGATACCGAGATCGATTATCGTTCGGCATTAACAAAAGTTGGAACAATACCTGCGGTGAAGAAATTTGACGATCCACAAACATCAAAAGAAGCCGCAACAGGCAATGGATGTTATCGCGACTTTGTGTTGCTGAATGCAAGTGAAATTTATTTGGTTGCAGCAGAAGCATATTTAATGGCCGGAAATGAATCAGCAGCTTTGGGTTACTTGAATAGCGTACGTAACAGAGCAGGCGCAGCAGCTCTTACATCATTTGCAGGTTATACTCGTTTCGACCCAGAAGACAAAGTATACGCTTCGTCCGATCAAGCAATTGATGTAATTCTTGATGAACGTGCACGTGAACTTGTTGGTGAATATTACCGTTGGATGGACTTACGCCGTACCCGTCAATTGGTTAAATACAATCTCCGCTGGAACTCAAGCGTAACATCAGTAAACAGCATGACCGGTGGCGATGGAAACATTAAGTGGTACCGCCCAATTCCTGCCGATGAAATTGGTTTGAATACAGGAATTGATTCAAAAGATCAAAATCCGGGCTACACCGCTGACACAGCTGAATAACCATAAACAATGAAAAATTCAGAAAATGAAACGAACATGTTGCATCTCGATACGCAAGAGTCTGAAAATAATTTTCGCTTCGCGGATTTACACTTCGTTCCAATTCAGTAACATGGAGTTCCATACAACAATTTAAAAACAAATCATTTACGTATGAAAAATATAAAATTGATATTTTGGATTCTAACGATGGGCTTGTTTATCACATTCACATCATGCGAAGAAGAGAACGAGATAATTAGTACACACACCGATGCATCAGCTCTAGTTGGAGGAACATATTCAGGATCGTTAACCAGCGGTTCAACAATCTACTCAGATGCTACTATTACTTTAACCAAGATCAATAACGATAGCATTCAAGCTGTTGATGTGGTAATAGCGTCGACCAAATTTGCAAACCTCAACGTAGCAGGCAAACTGAATGTTGGTGCCGCTAACGATGAATTTGTTTTATCAAGTGGGTTTAGTTCAACACAAAAAATGTGTGGCCGTATAATCGACAATACATTAGTATTAACAATTCCTCTGAATAAATCAGGGACATCATTGAGCAATGCTTCTACAGCAGTTGCCTGGACTTTTGAAGGAGTAAAAAATTAGATAAAACAACAGGCAGAAATATTTCTGTTTCAGTGACTATTTCTGCCTGTATAAAACATTGTACTATCACATTATTAACTTATTAAACTTATAAATTATGAAAAAACATTTACTTATGTGTCTTGTTGCTTTATCGGCAACAGTTGGTGTAAACGCTCAAGGAACGTTCAAAGTAGCGGACTACTGCCTAAAAAATAATTTAGCTTATACATCGACAGTTGGTGCCGATGGAAAAACAGTAAACACAACAGTTGCGTTTGCTGCAGGCACAGTGATATCTGACGTACCAAATATCACATTCACAGCAAGCGGTGCTACTGATTGGATGTTGACAGGCGACTACACAACAAATACTGTGAATACAACTTACAACGGAATTGAGTATGGCCAAATTGGTCAAGCACAAGGCCAATCGAATGGTAAAGATGGTTATGTTGATGGAGGAACAACTTCTTCTGTTGCCATTTTCACTCCAGCAAAAGATGGTAAACTCGACATCATTTTCAAATTTGGCTACAACAAAAAATTCTATGTAGCTGAACTTACCGATGCAGCTTTAGATGAAATTGACCTTGCCGATAGTGCTCAGGTTCATCCTTATGCCTATAACAACTCTCAATATTGGGGAGGCTACTGGAATGCCGACAATGGTCAGTATTATGAAGGAACAGCAGTTGACGGAACTTCTGCAACAAAAAGCTACTTCACCGGATGTACTTTAGATGTTAAGGCTGGTAAATACTACTACGTATGGGCTTCAGGTTCTAAAATTATGCTTTGTGGCTATAACTATACTGTAACAGCAGTTGAACCAACTACAGCTAATGTAACCTTCACTGTTGACGATTCAAAACTTAAAACCAGTACTGGTTATGGCTTAAAAGGTAGCTGGATTACTGCAACCGGTGCATACGATACCAATTGGGATGGCGGCGCAGAGCACTCAAAATTCTTCGACGACGGAACAAACGGTGACAAAGTTGCCGGCGACCACATTTGGAGTGTAACTGTTAAATTAACTGCCGATGCTGCCGCTACCTGGAAATGGGGCGTAAACAATGCTAAAGGTGATTGGTTGTATGGCGATTTCGAATTCAAAGTAACTGATGCAGCTGATCAAACGTTGAATCACGAAAATACTGTAGGTGTAAATGACATGAAATCATCAGCAACTATTGTTAAAACAGAATATTACAACACATTGG
>CAZRXT010000038.1:0-7079 GCA_964604035.1 uncultured Prolixibacteraceae bacterium
CTTGGACAATATCTGGGACCAATACTTTGAATAGTACCATCAAATAATGGCGAAAATTCGAATCCTGATTTCAAAACTTGATGAACCTTGAGATTTGTATATGCCATATAACAAGGAAGCTGCTTTAGTTTTGTGCGAATCTCAGGAAGAAAAGAAAATTTATAAAAATCGTCCTCACCTTGTTGCTCTTCTAGCATTTTAAAGTTAATACTCCTTCCATCGATTCTAACTGGAGTACCAGTTTTCATTCGACCAACAGAAAAACCATAATTCAATAATTGATCACTTAAAAATTTTGAATCGGGTTCTGAAATTCTTCCTGCTTGAGCATTATATTTTCCAATATGAATTAAACCGTTCAAAAAAGTTCCATTAGTTAAAATAACACATTTGGAATTAAAAGAAACACCAAGATCGGTTTTAACACCTGTAACAAAACCGTCGTCAAAAAGTAAATTAACAACAGAGCCTTGCCAAAAGTCAATATTTAAGTTTCTTTCTAAATAAGATCTCCAAGTAATTGAAAAATGCATTCTATCACATTGAGCTCTAGGGCTCCACATCGCTGGTCCTTTAGACCTATTAAGCATTCTAAATTGAATGGTAGATTCGTCGGTAATAATACCAGTATAACCACCTAAAGCATCTATTTCTCTAACAATCTGACCTTTTGCAATGCCACCTATAGCTGGATTACAGGACATTTGTGCAATTTTATGCATATCCATAGTAATCAAAAGAACTTTTGAGCCCATATTAGCAGCTGCCATTGCTGCTTCACATCCAGCATGACCAGCACCAACAACAATAACATCGTAGTAAAAAATCATTAATATCTAATTATAAAAAATTAAGAATCTATTGAATTATAATAAACTAATAAGGACTCATCTTCTTTACTCCTCATTTCAAGTAATTCAGATTCAGATTTGTCGTTAAAGCCAATCAAATGTAAAATACCATGAATAATTACACGTAAAAGCTCATTTTCGTAAGAAGTACTATATTGTATGCTATTCGTTCTAACAGTATCAAGACTAATAAAAATATCGCCCGATAAAATATTTAATTCATTATAATTGAATGTAATAATATCGGTAAAATAATCATGATTAAGAAAATCATTATTAATTTTTAAAATGTAAGTATCTGAACAAAAAATAATTGAGACTGTACCTATTTTAAAATTATTAGATAAAACAATCTCTTTAATCCATTTCTTTAGTAGCAAATACTTCAATTTAGGACGTGAAATATCTTCGTTATAAAAATTTATCACTATTTATTTTTTAAAAATAAGTTTAACAACTGAACCATTATTCAAAAACGACACACTATCTGCATATTGATTCATAATGAAGATGCCTCTCCCCGATTCCCTTCTAATATTAGAAGAAGAAATAGGATTATCTATTAAAGAATAATTGAAACCAAATCCTTCATCTTCAATCAAAAAATGAAAAAAAGTAATATCATTATAAAACCTAATAGTAACCTTTTTTGAAGCATCACCATTATTTCCGTGAAAAAAAGCATTATTAACAGCTTCATTAACAGAAAGATAAACTTTCGAAAATAATTTTTCTGAAAGATTAAAATCATTAAAAACAACAGTTATAAAATCTTCAACTTTACAAATGTTACTTACCGTTGATTCTATTTCGATGAATCTCTCCATTAATACTGTCTAATTGATATATAAAATTTTGATATTTCTTCTGGTAATAATTATTCAAAATAAGTTTATTTTTTAACAACTTCTCTTCAAAATTATTATTTGTATTCTGATTTTCAAAGAATTTAGCAGTTTCACTAATAAATTGATTTGTTGCTGTATTAGATTTTCTTTTATCATCTAAATCGCGTTCATTTTCTGCTTTATCTGCTTCAAGCAAACGAGTTAAAATTTGCTTTTGTCGTTCAATAGTACTATTGGTAACATTATTTCGTAAAATATCCTCCCTGACCTGATTTAGAAGCTGATCAGCCTTCTTTAAAGTTTCATAAGCACTACTACCAACTTGTCCTTGATTCATCATTTCTTGAAGCATTTGATGCATCTTTTCTTGCTGAGAAATAGCTTTACCCATCTCATTATTTAATGAACTTCCTTGTTTGCCATCCTTCATCATTTTCATGATCTTTTCAAGTTGTTGTTGAAGGCTTTTCTGCATATTTTGTGATGATGCAGAATTACTTGGCTTAGGGTTTTTACCTCCTGGTTTTTGACAATTTTGATTGCCTGGTTGAGAGTTTGCCATTTGCTCTTGCATGTTTTTAATAATTTCAGATAAAAACAATGCAAGATTATTTGAAGAAGTCAATATATTTTGTTGGTTAATAGGTATTTGAGAAAAATTATTTAGTGTAAAACTATTATCAATGCCTTTAAAGTTTGATTTTATATTTACAATCTCTTTATTTATTACCATATTAACAGATGGTTCTCTTTTGGATAAAGAATAAAGCGAATCTTCAATTACTTTAAAATCAGAACTTAACTTTTTTTGCTGACCAAAAATAAGCGAAGAAAATTCATTTCTGAAAACAGGTAATATTACCTTTTCCTGAGCAAAACTAAAGGTCACTAAATTGTCTAATATTTGCATTAAATCACTTAAATTTTCAGTTTGCTGTTCTTTAAAAGCTTCATCAATCATTTGCTGAAACATAAAAGAAAGGTTATTCATTTTTTCAGAATTCTTTTTCAATGACTCTTGACTTTTCTTTTTATTACCCTTTTCCATATTAGATAAGGAATTCTGAAATTCTTGCTTTATCTGATCCGATTCATTTTTTAAATCCAACAAATTAATTGGGTTTTCGAGTTCTTCGTTAAGTTTCTGTATGTCTGAATATTGATCGGTAAAATTTTTAAAATCCTTTTCTAATTGCTTTTCCTTTTGAACAAGAGAATCAAGTTTAACTCCTTTTTCAACATCATCAGATATTTTATTATTGATATCACTCATCTCTTTTAATTGTTGAGATAAGAGATCCAACTTTTGTTCAATCTGCATTTTTTTAAGAAGTTCAATATTTTTATCTAATTGTTTTGAAAGATCATCTAAAGAAATTTCTAATTTATCATTCTCATTATTAGGATTTTTCTTACTTAGATCTTGCATCATTTTATTAAACTCATCTAACATTTTTTTCAAATCATCAGAAAAAACCTGTTCTAACATTTCCTGAATTTGCTTTTGTTTTTCTAATATTTGTTCATCCTGCTGAGTAAATGATTTCAAGTAGTTATTCAATTCTTCATTCTTATCTCTAATTTCTTCAAGAGATTTTTCGAGTAATTGCTTTTTATTATTTATATCACTCAGAATAGATTTCTTTTCCCAATTAGTTAATTGTGAATTAATTAATTTTTCTTTCAGATCTAAAATTTCTTTTTGAAGTTGGCTATTAAGATTAGAACTTTGAGAAAGAAGCTGTTCAATATCTTGAAACTGTTCATCCTGAAAATCTAAAACATCTTTAGAATCGGGAAAAGTAAAAGAAAACAAATCACTAACAGCCGATTTAAAACCGTTAATTTGATCATTATCAAAAATTTCAAAATAGTAATCTATCCTGTTAGAAGAATTTTTGTACTTAGAAAAGTCAAATGAATAATAAAAATTCTGCTGCAATTGATTTTTTTCAATGTTAATTACTTGTATTTCTTTATCTTGACCTTCAACAGAAGTAACAAAATTTAAAGTAGAAAAACCGTAATCGTCGTTAATAAAACCTTTGAAAAATATTTTTGACAGATCAATACTATCGGCTAAACCAGCAACTGAAATAGAAGGAAAATCGTCTTGGATTGTTTTAATATTAAAGGATAAGAAATTATCTATACTGAAATTGTCGTTTTTGAGACCAATTGTAAAATATGAATCTTTTTTAAAATCTAATGAGAATTCAAAAATACCATTTTTAATTTGTTTAACATTTTGAACAATATCAGAATAACCATTAATAAAAATTGATTCAGTATTATATGTATTAATTGAAAATTTAATATTAGTTCCAACAGGAACAACAACTTCAGTTAAATTGTCATAAACTTCGTTCTCTAATAAAGTATAATTAGGCTTGAAAATATTTATTTTAAAAGACTTAATTCCAGGTTTATCTAAAACAACCAAATTATAATTTATTGAATTATAATCATCTATAATAAATTTAAAAGTTACATCATTATTTAAGTTAGAAAAATTAAAAGAATAAAAACCAAGAGAATCAGAATTCATTAAAAAATTATTATTATTAAATGAAATATAAAAATTTTCAAATTCTTTCTTCGATGTAACATTTACAATTAACTTAAAATCATCACCTTTACCAATACTTAAAGAATCATTCTTTATAATTATTGAATAAGGAGAGGGGCGTTCAAATTCTACATTAAAATTTCTAAGTCGATGAGTTGAATTCTTAACCAATGAAGGAGAAAAGAAACTTATAAATAAAATAAGAATGAGAGAAGCTAATAAGAAATACAAAAACTTAAAATTTTTCTTAAAATCAATAGCATCAGTAAATTTAAAAGTTTTGACTTCATCAATTTTTTGATCTATACTAGCAACAATAAGCTCTTCAGAAAAAATATCTGAACTAGAATTATTTTGTAATTCAATTATATTCCAAAGTCTATCTTTAATCTCAGGAAAATGATCTACAATTAAATCATTTATTGATTTTTTATTTAAAGTTTTTAAAATACCCAAATATTTCAAAAAGGGTAAAAAAACAAGAATTACAATGGAAACAATATTGGTAATCGAAAAAAGTAATACTAAGAATATCTTTTGAAATTTATTAAAATATAAAAAGTACTCTAATATCAATAATAATAAACCAAAGGAGAGAAAAACTGTTAAAGTTAGTATCAACCCTTTAATTATTTTATTGAGATAGAATTTTTTAGTAAAACTTTTAAATTTATACTCTATTATATCGTAACTGTTAGTCATGAATTTATTTTTTTACAAATATATCTCGAATATTAGATAAGAAATAAATACCAATAACATTCTTTAAGAGTAAAAAGTGTTATTTACCTGTTAATAAAAAGTAAATTTCAATCTGGTAAAAACATGCTAATTGATTTGAATTTTAAAGAAATTATTTTATCACCAAAAACATTTCGAAATAGAATTTCAAATTACAAATTTTTAAACTACATTTCTCAAACAGAAATTAACACTAAAAAATTGAAAAGAAATAACTTTAAACTTATTGACAAGAGTTAATAAAAAAAATTAATTATTTTATATTCAATGTTTTATAAAAAATATAAAGTTATCAATTCTGTTAATTAAAGTATCAAACAGAGATTAAAAAAAATAAGAAAAAGATATCAACACAATTAACAAACTAGTATCATTTAAATATTTCAATTAGAATTTAATTTTAAAATTATATATTTGCAAAGGCTTTTTGTTAATTAGAGAGAGGAAGGTAATTAAAGCTATGAAAGAAAATTTGTGCATTCTATTAGTTGAGGATAATATATTGAATCAACGTATTACAACATTTAGCTTGAAAAAATTCAACCATGAAGTTGATATAGCAAATAATGGTTTAGAAGCTGTAAACAAATATCGTGAAAAAGATTACGATGTTATTTTAATGGATATCATGATGCCTGTAATGGATGGCCTTGAAGCAACTTCTCAAATAAGAAAGTTTGAGAAAGAAACTCCTTCAAAAAATCATACGCCGGTAATTGCAATCACTGCTAATACGTTAGATAACGATAGAGATAAATGTATAGCAACTGGTATGGATGAATATATGGCTAAGCCATTTGATATGAATAGATTAAATGAAATTTTTAAAGAATTGAATATTATAGAGTAAGTTCATATCTTTAGGCCATTAATATTTTTATGATGGCATCATCTGTTGATTTAAGAGGAAATTCATATTCAGAATCAGATAAAGAAATTGATAAAAGGTTAAGGCCTTTATCGTTTGCAGATTTTCATGGTCAAAAAAAGATCATTGATAATCTGCAAATTTTTGTTTTAGCAGCTAAACAAAGAGAAGAAGCGTTAGACCATGTTTTGTTACATGGACCTCCTGGTTTAGGTAAAACAACTTTATCAAATATAATAGCTAACGAACTTGGTGTTAGCATGAAAACAACATCGGGTCCAGTGCTCGATAAACCTGCTGATTTAGCTGGTTTGTTAACTAATTTAGAACCTTTTGATGTTCTTTTTATTGATGAAATACATCGGTTGAGTCCTGTTGTTGAAGAATATCTTTATTCTGCAATGGAGGATTATAAAATTGATATAATGATTGATAAAGGTCCGAGTGCCAGATCTTTACAAATTGAATTGAACCCTTTTACACTTATTGGAGCCACTACCCGATCGGGTTTATTAACAAGTCCGTTGCGAGCTCGTTTTGGTATAAATTCTCATTTAGAATATTACGATACGAGTATACTCGATGAAATTATCAAAAGATCTGCTAAAATTTTAGAAGTTGAAATAGAAGACTCAGCTGCAATTGAAATTTCAAGGAGAAGCAGAGGAACACCTCGAATTTTGAACGCTCTACTAAGAAGGGTACGCGACTTTGCTCAGGTTATTGGAAATGGAAAAATAGACCTTAAAATCACTAAATATGCCCTTGATGCTTTGAACATAGATACCTTTGGTCTCGATCAGATGGATAATAAAATTTTAACAACCATTATTGACAAGTTTAAAGGCGGACCTGTAGGTTTAAATACAATAGCCACGGCTGTTGGTGAAGATGCAGGAACTATTGAAGAAGTGTACGAACCTTTTTTAATTAAAGAAGGTTTCATTAAGCGCACACCAAGGGGAAGAGAAGCTACAGAAATTGCTTATAATCATTTAGGTAGAAAAAAAATTAGTGACGATAACCTTTCTCTTTTTTATTAATTATTCAAATTTTACTTTAAACATTTTTGGCCAATATTTTCCTGTAACATAAAAAAGATCTTCTTTTCTATTATATGCAATTCCGTTTAATACATCAACGGTACTATTATTAAATTGATTTTGAAGACCATTCATATTGATATAAGCCAAAACTTTACC
>CAZRXT010000038.1:7179-13612 GCA_964604035.1 uncultured Prolixibacteraceae bacterium
CTTATCAATAATTTTATAATTCAATTTTTTTGGTGCAATATCCGAAGTTATTAACAAGGTTGCATAATTGATACCAGTTTCGCCGTTTTCTTTAGTAGCAATAACTTTTATAGGAATGTTTCCAGGTAAAAAATTCTTTGTATTTAAAGTAATATTGAATTTTAAAAGGTCAGAAGATTTAATCAATTGATTATTAATAAAAAGATCTATCTTTTTTATTTTCAAATTAGTAAGCTTAGATTCAACATTAATAGTAAAATCATTGCCCCATTCAACTATATTATTTGAAGGATCAATCAGTATATTTGTAACTGGTTTTCGAGATGAATTTGTATTGTTACTGCATCCCGATATTGTAATAATTGATACTAGTAATGAAAAGGTTAAAAGTTTTATAAATTTCATTTTCTTAATGTTTTTTGCAAAAATAAACTAAAGAAGATATAAAAAAGGTAAATCTTTAAAACCTCTGTTGAAATTCAATTCATTTAACATTGAAAGCATTAAAAAAATTATCAGGAGAAACAGTAATTTACGGATTGCCAACTATTTTTGGAAGGCTTCTTAATTGGTGCCTTAACCCTTACTGGACGTATGTTTTTATTAATCAGGAAGAGTTAGGTAAGGTTAGTTATGTATATGCTGTTGTAGCATTTTTGCTTGTGTTTCTTATTTATGGAATGGAAACCGGATTCTTTAGGTTTGCTTCTAAGGAAGAAAATAAAGACAAAGTTTTTTCAACTTCGCTTATTTCAATTTGTAGTACTTCGCTTATTTTTCTTTTAGCAGTTTTCTTATTTAAAGACAGTTTTGCATATATGCTAAAAATATCTGGTAGAAGCGACTTTGTTGTTATTATGGGAATTACAGTATTTTTTGATATAATTACTTCAATTCCTTTTGCTAAGCTAAGAATTCAGCATAGACCTATAAAATTTGCTACATTAAAATTCTTGAGCATTGGTATTAACATCTTCTTTAATTTATTTTTCTTATCATTTTGTCCATTCATTATTAAAAGTAACCCTGACTCCTTTTTAAATTTAATATATCATGCAAATTTTGGTATAGGTTATATATTCCTTTCAAATTTAATTGCTTCAGTATTTACTTTTATTTTGTTAATACCCGAATTCAGAGTTAAATTTAATTTTGATTTTCAACTATTTAAAAGGATGTTTAAATATTCTTATCCAATTTTAATTGTTGGAATAACAGGTTTTATAAACCAAAATATAGATAAAATTCTTATTCCTAATTTACTTGATGAAGCTTCAAATCCAATGAAACAGCTTGGTATATACGTTTCGGCATTTAAATTAGCTGTTTTGCTTAATGTGTTTATTCAGGCTTTCCGTTTTGCTTTCGAGCCTTTTATTTTCTCGCAAAAAGAGGGAAAAGAATCTAAAGACATGTATGTTATAGTTATGAAGTATTTTTCAATTTTAGGATTGATAATATTTCTTGGAATGTCAACTTTTTCTGATCTCATTATGAATATTAATGCCAAAGGATACAGGGAAGCGGTGGGAGTTATTCCAATTATTCTTTTGGCAAATTTCTTTATGGGCATTTTCTTTACTCAGTCTCTTTGGTATAAACTAACCGACAAAACTATTTACGGTGCATATTTTGGCATAATTGGTTCAGTAATAACGATCCTTTTAAACGTTATTTTAATACCTATAATTGGCTATTATGGTTCTGCAATAGCAATATTGGTCTGTTTTATTGTTATGACTGTTATTTCGTATATAATTGGTCATAAATATTACCCTATAAATTACGATTTGAAAAGTTTTGGTTTTTACCTGTCCGTAAGTTTATTCTTATTTTCTATTTATTGGTTTTTCAGAACTTCTGATTCACCACATTATTTGCTTGCAGTTATACTAAACATTATATTCCTTGTTGTAATTTTCTTAAGAGAGAAAAATGATTTTATTAAAATATTGAAAACTAATTAAATATAAAAAAATGAAAAATTTTAAAATAGCACTTTCATCAGATCATGCTGGTTGGGAACGAAAACAATTAGTAATGAAATTTTTAGAAAAATGTGGAATAGAATATAAAGATTTTGGTGCTTTTTCCGATGAAAGTTCAGATTATGCAGACTGGGCTCATCCTATGGCTTTGGCAGTTGAAAAAGGTGAATATAAATTTGGTATTTCTCTGTGTGGTAGTGGAAATGGCATTAATATGACAGCTAACAAACATCAAGGAATTCGTTCTGCTCTTTGTTGGATACCAGAAATTGCTTCACTTGCCCGGCAGCATAACGATGCAAATGTGTTATCATTGCCTGCACGTTTTATTACTGAAGATCAGACTATTGAAATTGTTGAAGCTTTTCTTAATGCTGAGTTTGAAGGTGGACGTCATTTAAATCGTATAAATAAGATCCCTCTTTGTTGCTGATTATTTTTGTTTTGAACAGAAAACATATTAATTTGTTTAGCTATCAAATCAAAAATCATTATTTTAGATTTTTTTTAGTTAGTTATTGTTTTTGTACACTTTTACAAACTAGTGATGTTTAAATAATTAATGATTTTCAGTAAAATAAGTTATTATGCTTTCTAATACATGTAAATACGCTATAAGGTCATTAATTTATCTTGCAAATTTTGCAGATAACAGTAAGAAATTAGGATTAAAGAAAATTACTGAAGACCTTAATATTCCAGCTCCTTTTTTGGGGAAAATATTACAAAATTTAGCGCGTGAAAATGTTCTTTTATCAACCAAAGGACCTCATGGAGGTTTTGCGCTTGGTCGTAAGCCCGAAGAAATTTCTTTATACGATATTATTGTTTTGGTAGATGGTGAGAGTTATTTTAAAAATTGCATAATTCGTTTAGAACCATGTACTTGCTTTACTGATGAAATTTCAACATGCCCAATTCATAAACGTTTTAATGGTATGAGAGATGAACTTATTGCATTTTATAAAGAAACTACTTTAGCCGATATTGTTGATGATTATTCAATTTCGGGTGAAGTAATTAGATTCTAAATAATAGTTTTTCAATTTTTCTATTCTTTATAAACAGTTGATATATAATAAGTCCAATAGAAGAACCTACAATATTTGCAACTACATCAAAATAGTCGGCTGAACGATTAATTGTAATTGTGCTTTGAAGGAGCTCCATTGTTATACCTACTAACACTGAAAAGAAAAAAGCTATTAAAAAGCTTGTTTTGTAGTTCTTTCGGAAAGTAAAAAATGGTATTGAAAACAGTGAAGCGCCAAAATACATTATAAAATGTACCACCTTGTCTACGTGTTCAAACAACTGAATTTTTGGGATACTATTAGCGTTGCAAAGTGATCCAAGTACAATTAACCCAACCCAAATAATTAAATAAAGATATTTCAAGATAGTAAAAATATAGTTCGTTCAATTTAATTTTGCAATATTAACAAAAAGATATCCAATAATTTATAATTCGACTCATTAATTAATAACAGTATAATGTCGGGCATTTATTTTCATATACCTTTCTGCAAAAAGAGATGTAATTATTGCGATTTTTATAAGTCAACAGACCTGACTTTTATTACATCTTACATGATTGCATTAAAAAGAGAAATGAAGAATAGACTTGATTATTTGGTTGATAAAGAAATTAATACAATTTATTTTGGCGGAGGTACTCCTTCTTTGTTGACTGCATTTGATATTGAAGATCTTCTTTCAAATTGTAAAAGTCTTTTCAACTTGGGGAATAATTTAGAAATAACACTTGAAGCTAATCCTGATGACTTATCTATTGAATATTTAAAGCAATTAAAAGATATTGGTATAAATAGATTAAGTATTGGTATTCAGTCTTTTTCAGATGTCGATTTGCAATTTATGGGGCGCCGTCATTCTTCTTCTCAGGCTATAATGGCTGTTAAAAATGCTCAGAATATTGGATTCGATAATATCAGTGTTGATCTAATTTACGGAATTCCCGGAATGTCTTTTCAGCAGTGGCAAGAGAATTTAAAACAGGTTTTCGAGTTAAACATTCAGCATATTTCGGCATACCATTTAACTTATCACGAGGATACTACTTTCTGGAATGAATTAAAGAATGGAAAAATTAGAGAAATTGATGAAGAAAATAGCTTTAAGCAATTTAACGAACTTGTTGAGATAACTGAAGTTAACGGTTTTGTACAGTACGAAGTTTCGAATTTTGCGAAAGAAGGTTTTTATTCCAAACACAACTCTTCATATTGGAAACAGCAGGAATATATAGGACTTGGCCCATCTGCACATTCATACAATGGCTTTTCGCGGCAGTGGAATATTTCAGATGTTAAGAAGTATATTGAATTGATTTATAAGAAAGAAACTCATTTTGAGGTAGAACAATTATCTGTTAAAGATCAGTTTAATGATTATATAATAACCTCGTTAAGAACAATTTGGGGAATAGATTTGAATTTTATTGAAGAAAAATATGGATCGAAATATTCTCAACACACTCTTGATGTTTCGAAAGCTTATATTTCTTCTGCAGTAATTGAAAAAACAAATAGCAATATTCGATTGACTAAAAAAGGTATTTTTATATCTGACGGAATTATTGCCGACTTTATGATTTTGTAAAGCTAAAGATATGAATATTGAATCGTTAAGAGAATATTGTATTTCAAAAAAAGGTGTTGAAGAATGTTTTCCTTTCAATGAAGATACTCTTGTATTTAAATTATTGGGTAAAATGTTTTTGATGACAGATTTGGTTGATGATTTATGGATTTGTATAAAATGTGATCCAGAAAAAGCGATTGAGCTTCGCGAACAATATCCTTTTGTTAGGCCGGGTTATCACATGAACAAAAAGCATTGGAACACTATTAAAATTGACGAGCAAATTTCTGATCAATTATATTTTGGTTGGATTGATGAATCGTATGAATTAGTTAAAAAAAGTCTTTCGAAGAAACTACAAAGCGAATTAGAAAATGAAAAATAAAAGTATTGAATTTCAATTAGATGAAGAGTTTATAGAATTAATTAAACTTCTTAAACTATTGAGAATTGCTGAAAGTGGCGGGCAAGCAAAAATGTTTGTTGATAATGGAGAAGTTGTTCATAATGGAGAAATTGAATCGCGAAAAAGAGCAAAAATACGCAAAGGTGATTCAGTTGAGATATTTGATTTTGTTATAAAAATTCAATAAAAAAAGCCGGAAATTGGGGATTCCCGGCTGAAGTTAAGCTAACGCGCTTGGGGCGTGTGGTTGGAAAAGAGAAAAATAAACTGGTTTTGATTAAGCATATCAAAATTACAAAAAAAGGCATGCACCAGCTGTATTCCTTTTCTATTATTTTTTAAAAGTTATATTTTTTTTACGAACGTATTAAAAACAGTGACGAATGGATCAAAAACGGTGACGAACGTACTAAAATGTGTGACGAAAGTTTTTTTCCCATTCCTTCTGGAGCAAACTGTACACTTCTAAATCGATATATTTTTCTGCGTGTTTTTCTCCCTGTCTTTCAATACCTTCTAACTTAAATCCAATTCTTTTGGGAATTGCAGAGCTTTTGGTATTCCCCACCCCACATTTAATCTGTACTCGGTTCATTTGTAGTGTTTCGAAAACAAATTCTACCAATTTATCAACACTAAGAGTCATGATTCCTTTGCCTATCATTTGTTCAACTAGCCAATAGCCTATTTCCACTCTTCGGTTTAGGTAATCTATGTCTTTTAAGCCAATTAACCCGGCAAATTCTCCTTCAACCCAAATCGTAAATACTTCTTGCCTACGTTCAACATCATCAACAACCGATTTCACAAATGCTAGTGTATCTTTACTTGATTTTGTGAAATCGATGAATGGAAGCCACTTTCTTAAATGGTTACGATTATGATCTATTGCATAGTAAATTGACTGGTAATCAACCAAAGATAAGATATTTAGAGTGATTGATTCATTTACCGTTATTTCATTAACAATCATTGTTTTCTTGATTTTGAAATTAATCTAAATGTATAAATTTTATTAAAAAACTTTTTAGAAATTAGGAGTCAATTATATTTGATGACTAATGAAGTTATATTTGCTAAAAAAAAATTAAAGATGTTGAAACGAACATGGTTGTAAGTCAAAATCGGAGATTTTAGCGGAGCAAAAAAGGATATAAATTGAAAATCAGCGAAGCTAATAGCCCGAACGAGTTACATGAGTGGAGGAATAGATATTCGTAAAGACGGATTTAGATCTAAATGATAAACAGAAACTTAAGACATATATGCGAATGAATTTAAAAATAAGTAGTACGCTTTTCCTGTTAATACTTCTGAGTACCAATTTATTTTCACAGGAAAAAGAACAAAAAGTGCTGATTACAACCAAGTATGGAAACATGACGGTTAAGCTTTATAATGAAACCCCTTTGCATCGTGATAATTTTATAAAGCT
>CAZRXT010000039.1:0-11073 GCA_964604035.1 uncultured Prolixibacteraceae bacterium
GTAAGTTCGTCGAAACGGCGTTGTGCTCTGATTGTGGGCGAGGCAGTTACGAAAAGTTTCAGTTCGGCATCGGGGTAAACAACAGTGCCAATATCGCGGCCATCCATTACAATTCCCCTCTCCTTTCCTAGTTCTTTCTGAATTTCGACCAGTGCGGCCCTCACTTCTTTTATGGTTGCTACCGGACTAACATTGTTTGAAACCTCAAGTTCACGAATCTCTTTTTCAACGTTCTCTCCATTCAGAAAAGTATCGCTTTTTTGGTCTTTTGGATTGTATTTGAATGAGATATGAATATCGGGCAATCGTTTTATTAGTTCGTGAGAATTTACAATTCCATTACTTATTAGGTTGTTGCGAAGAGCAAAAAGTGTTACTGCACGGTACATCGATCCTGAATCGACATAGGTATATTCGAGCATTTTAGCCACCTCTTTCGATATTGTACTTTTTCCACACGAAGAGTGCCCGTCAACGGCAATAATGATTTTAGATTGATCCATCCAACTTGTTTTTCTGCAAAGATAATGCTTTGAATTTATTCAGGAATCGAAGAAAGTTGTGCAATGGAAAGAACACCCTTTAATGAACAGAGGGAAAATAGTTCAATTTATTGACAGGAAAAAGACGTAATAAAAAAATGGATTAATACAAAAAATGCAGGTCGATAAAAGCTATCAAAAAAATGCATAAAACCTTGAGATTTTGAACAAACACTTAATATACAGCCATTTACATTCGCGTCATTTATTCAAAAGCACAAAATAAATATCTAATTTTTAAAATTATTAACTATCCAAACATCTATTTTTAACATTTATTTAACGCCTGTGAATTGAAAAAAGATGAAGTATGATTTCAATTCAAACATCTCCTGAATACAATCACTATTTAATTTAAGCATTAGCTTATAAAAGGTAGACGAATACACTTTGTTTAATTAATATAAATCTAATAACCTATGAAGAATTTTTTTACTTTATTTAAATCTCTTCTTGTTATCATTCTTGCAGCATTTCTATTTGTGCTTTATAGCTGCGAGGATGATCACTATGCCCGGTATGAAGATCCTCCATGGTTGAGTGGATCGATCATCGAAACATTGGAAGCAAAAGGGAATTACACTATTTTGTTGGAATTAATGCACAAAGCTGGGTATGAAGAGGCTATCACAAAAGGTCTTTACACCATTATGGCCGCCAACGACAGTTCATATCAGGCTTATTTTCAAAGTACTGGAATCTCATCGGTTAATGAATTAACAGAAGAGGAAGCTGTTCAGTTGTTTACGCTCAATATAATGAACACACCAAAAGCCCGTCAGCAGTTTATTTACGATTACTCGGTTTACCATGGTGGCTGGCAAAAAAAAGGTAGTGAAATTGGCGCCTTGCTTTGGAGAATGCCAACTCAAAGTAAAAGTGATGATTACGATGAGGATGTAAGGTATTTCAAAGACAAAAAAGGCGAAACATTAAGGGTTCAGGGACAAGTGAAGTGGGTTCCTTACTTCTCGACTGAATATTTTGAAGAATGTTTTGGCGATCCGAAAGGTTCAGACTATAACTTCTTTTTCCCGAATACAAAATGGAGCGGATTGCAGTGGTACAATGCAAACGTATTATCATCAGAAGCAAAATGCTCAAATGGCTATATTTATTACATAGACAAGGCTGTACCTTCAATTCCAAGTATTGAAGAATACCTTAGAAATCATCAGGACAAGTATGGTGTTTTTTATGATCTGATTCAGCGTTTTGCAACCTATTCATTTACTGCTTATGATGATGATGCCAATCAGACTCAACTTTATAGTAAGGGCTATTCTGGCATTACAAATATTGCCAATGAAGCTATTGATGGAGCTATAATTCAACGAAAATATTCACATACTGCCTTGATTCCTACCGATGAAGTATTTCAGGAATACATCAATAATACCTTCATGAAGCACTTCTCTAGTTTAGACGAGGTCCCTGAAATTGCGTTAACTTTTTTGGCTCAGTCATGTTTTGTAAACAACTTCTGCATACCATCAAAAATGCAGAACCAGTTTTTCAATTACTATGGCGATATTGTTCCTATTGATATTCATTCAGATATCAAAGAAGCAACATTGTTAAGCAATGGGCCAATATATACAATGAATAAGTATTATCCGCCAAGAGCCTTTACAAGCACAATTGCACCTGTATTTTTCGATAGCATCTATACAACCTTTTTATACGGGGTTAATGCTTCCAAAATGATTATATCGCTCACTTCTAATGAATTAGATGTAACAATTTTTGCCTCAACAAACGATGGTTTTGCTGAAGGTGGAATTCGTTATAACAGTGCTAAGAAAGTAATTGAATCTCAGGCTGAAGATGGGTTGTGGAATTCGATGGGCGAATTGGATATCAAATCGTATGTTAATGATCAGATTACCCTTGATAAAGGGATTGATTATTCGGGCGAAGGATTTGTAAAGATGAATTCGGGCAACTATGTGCACTATGATAATAATAAATTACAGGGGGGTGGCAATCAGGAGCTTGGTAACTCTGCAAAAATCACTGGCTCACAAACTGGCGATAATGGGATATTATATTATCTAGATAAAGCCATTTTGGGTCCTAAAAATGATGCAGCAAATTTTATCGCAAATGATAAAGATTTGTCTGAATTCTATAACCTTCTGTGTTTGGCTGGCCTTGCCGATACTGTTGTCAATGCTGAAACCGATCTCGAATACATTGAAATGAGCTTTTTAAAGTTAGAAGAGTCGTGGACAGTGTTTGCACCTACAAACAATGCAATTATAGCAGCCCGTAACGAAGGTAAGATACCAGAAGACATAAACGAACTAAAGCAATTTCTCCGTTACCACTTTGTTTTTGACAATGTTGTTTTCAACGATGGGGTATTAAATGGCAGTTTTTCTACAGCTAAGATCGATTCAAGTGACGTTACCACGGCCTATTATGCTCCAATTGAAATTATTAACTCGAAAGATAATTTGAGTATAGTTGACCGAGTGGGAAATAAGGTTCCGGTTGGTAACAGTACTGCAAATAATCTTGTTAAGTTAGGAGTTCTGCATAAAATCAACAAAGTCCTTCTTGAAAAATAAAACGGAGTAAATAGTTAATAACCAAGTGTAAAAAATTTATATGAAAAAATATATTCAAATTTTACAAGTTGCTTTGTTGTTCTTTTTCATGTTGGTTTCTAATTTCACATTTGCACAAAGTGTAATTATTACTGGTTCTATAAAAGATGAAAATAAACAACCTATTACAGGGGCAAATATTGTAGAAGTTGATGCGAACGGACGTTTTGTTAGTGGAACAATTACTGACTTTAACGGGAACTTCACATTCAAGATTTCTTCTGCCAAAGCAAAAGTTCAGATATCGTTTGTTGGATACATCAACCAGGTTCTGACCATAGGAAATAAAACCAGGTTCGAAATTGTTCTTGAAGAAGAGAGTCAGGGACTTGGCGAAGTAGTTATCAGAGGAGAAAAAATGGGTAACGATGGTGTTACTTCGGTAAGAGACCGTGCGTCGGCTATTGCCCGCCTCGAATTTGCCGATCTTAAAGTTGCCCAGACAACTACTGTTGAAGAGATGCTTCAGGGACGTATAAGTAATGTTGACATTACTGCCCTTTCAGGTGATCCTGGGGCTGGTATAAATATCCGAATCAGGGGTACGGCAACTTTAAATGCAAATAATGAACCTTTAATTGTAGTTAACGGAATTCCCTACAGCACAACAATTGCTTCAGACTTTGACTTTGCCAGTGCAAATATCGAGCAGTTTGGTAATTTGATTGACGTAAGTCCCGAAGACATTGAGTCGATTGAAGTGTTGAAAGATGCTGCATCTACAGCCATTTACGGTTCAAAAGCTGCTAATGGAGTATTAATGATTCAGACTAAACGTGGTACCAAATCGAAACCAATTTTTGAATACACGGCCAAATACACGTTGGCAAAAGAGCCTGATCCGATTCCAATGTTGGATGGTGCCGGCTATGCCCGCTTAATTAAAGAAGAGCATTATAATAACGATGCCGACACTTGGTTTACTGTAAAAGATGATGGAACATATAATAGCTCCGAAATTGATTTTAATCCCGATTGGGAAAATTATCACAATTTTGCCCAAAACACCGATTGGGTTAAAGAAATTACACAAATTGGTCATGTTTTAGAGCAAAACTTTTCGGTTAGAGGTGGTGGTGATAAATCTAGGTACAAAATGTCTTTAGGTTATCAGAACGAACTCGGAACATCTATTGGTACAGGGTTGACTAAAATTAACGTGAGCACTTCGCTCGACTATGACCTTTCATCAAAACTTAGATTAAAAACAGATATCATGTTTACCCGTTACGACCGTGATGCAAACTATGATGTCGATGGTAAACCATGGACAACTATTCGCTCTTTGGCTTATACCAAAATGCCAAACATGTCGGTTTACGAAATGGACAAAAACGGAAAACAACTGGAGTCATATTTTACTCCTGAAACATCACTGCAAGGACCGGGTTCAACAATGTACAATCCCGTGGCTGTTGCTAAACTGGGAATTAACAATACATTACAAGACAATACGCGAGCTGCTTTTACTGTCAGGTACAACATTCTGCCATCGTTAATTTACGATGGAACAATTACACTTGATATCTCTGATGCAAAAACAGCTTCATTCCTCCCATGGGAAGCAATGGGATACGAATCCCAAACCTCTTCGACCAATAGGGCAAGAGAGTCTTATACCAAAAATTCAACGGTAACAACTAAAAATCAGTTATTGTTTACGCCGAAACTAGGATCTGATCATGAACTTGTTTTTCAGGGAGTTTTCGATACTGAATCAAAAAATGAAAGGTTTTATGCTACCGAAACAAACCGTTCAGCATCAGCTAGTTTAATAGATCCGTCGGGGCCTGTCAACTTAGTGAAATTTGAAGGCTCTTCTAGCTCTTATCGTTCGATAGGTGCTTATACACAAGCCATGTATAAATTTAAAGACAGGTACATTTTGACTGGTGGTGTGCGTTACGAAGGAAACTCAAAATTTAGCAGTGCCAGCCGTTGGGGTGCTTTCCCTATGGTAACTATGGCATGGCGTGTTTCAAATGAGCCTTTTATGAAGAAGTTAAAATTCATTGATGATTTCAGACTGAGGGGTAGTTGGGGTTTGTCGGGCAACTCGCCTGGTGATAACTATTTGTATTTTAGTACTTATAGTTCAAGCACCCAGTATGGTTACATGGGCGTTGCTGGGGTTCGTCCCGATAAAATTGAGTTAACATCGCTTAAATGGGAAACGATTGAACAATATAGCCCTGGAATCACCTTTTTTGGATTCAACAATCGCTTAAATATTGAGTTAGATTATTATTCGAAAAAGACTCAAAACCTTTACATCAAAGATTCTGGTATTCCTTCTACGTCAGGATATTCTTCTATGAGCCAAAATAAAGGCGAAATGTTAAATAAGGGTTGGGAAGTAATGTTCGATGCCAGAATTATTGAGGCCAAGAATTTTACTTTCAGCCTTAATTTTAATATGTCGCACAACGAAAACATCGTTTTGAGCCTTCCTGAAAACTACTCGTTGGAATCAGGAAATATGCTTGATAATGGTAATTATAAAGTAAAAGTTGTTCCAGGCGTTCCTGTTGGTTCTTTTTATGGATATAAATACGAAGGTGTTTATGTCGATGAAAACGACATTGTTGTGAAAGATGTCAATGGCAATCCGGTTTACGATATCACTGGTAAAAAACAGCTGACAATGGTGCAGGGTGCAAATAATTATGAGTTTGAGCCAGGCGATGCCAAATATACTGATACAAATTACGACGGTGTAATAGACGAACTTGACATTGAAAAACTTGGTGACTACAACCCAATTCTAATGGGGGGACTTGGACCACGTGTTAGTTATAAGAATTGGACTATTAACTGCTTTTTCTACTATAAAATAGGGCAGGACATTATTAACCAGGCGCGAATGGATACCGAAAAGATGTATAACTACGACAATCAGAGTAAAGCAACCAACTGGCGTTGGAGGAGTGTTGGCGATATAACAGATGTGCCAAGGGCGCTTTATCAAAAAGGATATAACTGGTTAGGTTCAAGCAGGTTTGTCGAAGATGGATCATACATCAGGTTAAAGACAGTTTCGGTTTCTTATAATTTCAGTAAAAATGTATGTAAGAAATTGAATCTTAGAGAAATGCGTATTTATGGAACTGCTTACAACCTATTTACTTGGACAAATTATTCGGGTCAGGATCCTGAAGTTGCACTTCCTAAACCTACCGATCTGCCTAAAGATGGAAGCCGAACACCACCTTCAAGGCGTATTACTGTAGGATTAAATGTTAAATTTTAATTTAATGACATTCTGAAAATGGAGAAATCAGTAAAATATATAAAACTCTTTGTAGTTGCTCTTTTACTTCTGGGCTCAACCTCATGTAACCAATGGTTGGATTTGGAACCGGAAAATAAATTAGTAAAACAAGAATTTTGGCAAAAGAAAGAAGACGTATCGGCTGTTATGGCTGCTTTATACGACTCGTACCGTGAAAATGCAGTTGCATTATGGATGTTTGGAGAAGTGAGGGCCGACATGGTCGAAATTTCCGGTTCAACATTGGGAGACTATCAGCTAATTGCTCAGTCCGAAATAATATCGACCAATGGTGCTGTTAAATGGAGCCCGTTCTATAATTCAATTAACTTGGCTAATACCGTGTTGCTTTATGCCGACGATGTGCTTAAAATTGATGATACGTTTGATTCAAAAACAGAAAAAGCCTACGAGGCCGAAGCCTTATTCATCAGGTCAAAATGCTATTTCGATTTGATCCGTATCTGGAAAGAAGTCCCTTTAGTGTTAAATGCGTCAAGTTCAGATACAGTAAGTTTCTCAATGAAAAAAAGTTCAGAAGCTGAAATAATTAATCAAATTGAACGCGATTTATTAGATGCTAAAGCCACTGCATATACAAATGAGTATGCTTCAGACCCCGGAATGTTTAAGGGTAGGGCAAACCTGTACTCGATTGATGCTCTTTTGGCCGACGTATATCTTTGGAGCGAGCAATATGAAAAATGCATTCAACTCTGCGATGAAATTATTAACAGCGGATTGTTCCAATTGCAAAGCACCGCCGAATGGTTTAATATTTTCTATCCGGGCAATGCACCTGAAGGCATTTTTGAAATTCAATTCAATGCTGCTTATGAAGACGAGAGAAACCCTCTTTGTACAAGCGTTATGGGAATCTTGAGCTCTGTTCAAGTTGGACTTAAACCTTTTGCGAAGGAACTTTTTACATCAACCGACATACGAAAAGGATACTTAGACCCGCGTTCGAAATATGTGTATAAAAACATCACTACAAAAGTGAAGCGGACTTACAATGAAAGCGATGCCAACATTAGTTATTACCGATTGGGCGATATTCTATTAATGAAGGCTGAAGCATTGTCGGAGTTAGGCCGTTTTGGCGAGGCAAACGAGTACATTAATACTATACGCGAAAGGGCATCCTTACCTCCGATGGTTGTTAACCCTCAAATAGAAACATTCAGGAATATTATTTTGGAAGAACGTTCGAAAGAATTTGCTTTTGAAGGAAAACGTTGGTTCGATGTTCTCCGTTTTGCTAAGCGAAACAATTTCGAAAATAAAAACCTGATTATTCAAATGATACTTGAAGGTGCTGATGCAAAGCAGAAGCCTATTTTAAGATCAAGGATTTTAGATACGATGAGCTACTATTTGCCAATTCCTGAAAGTGAATTGAAGGCTAATCCAAAATTAGTTCAGAATTCATTTTATGACCGTTAATTAATGAGAACCATGAGAAAAGTTAAAATCAATAATAAAATAGGCTTTATTTTCATCGTATTGCTTAGCATTGCTTTTGTTCAATGTAAAAATGATGTGGATGTGTGGGGCGTTGATTCTGATGAATTACAAATTATTGAATACATTGGAACCGATTCGGCCAACTATAGCGAATTTCTTGAAATAGCCGATTATGTGAATATGACTGGTGTTTTAAGCACCCGTGGACCTTTCACCTTGTTTTTGCCAAATAATACGGCTTGGCAAGAGTACTATAAATTAAAAGGGAAAACTTCTTATAAGGATTTTACAACCAGTGAATTATCTCAGATTTTGAGATATCATGTTTTATCGGCCGAGATTTACACCAATGATATTGGTTTAGGTAGCTTAAGCGAGAAGAATGCCGAAGGCGACTTTCTGGTCTCTGAGTTTGAGGGTTCTGATATTATTATCAATAAGGAATCAAAAATTACAAACCGGAATATTTTGGTAGCCAATGGTTTAATTCACAAAATCGATGCAGTTATCGACCCAATTTCGAAAGGAACTTATTCAACAATTAAAGAGCACAACCAGTTTTCAATATTTACAAATGCACTCGAAAAAGCTGGATTAAGCGATACGCTCGATATCGTTGAAGTTCCTTATGGCGTTACAACAGCACGTGTAAGGTATACTATTCTTGCAGTACCCGATTCGGTCTTTAATGCCAACCAAATTTATTCTGTTGATGATTTGGTTGCCAGGTACGACAATGGAAAAGGTAGTCTGAATCAACCTGGAAATGGTTTTTACGATTACATGGAATACCATTGCCTGGAAGGCACATATTACATGTCAGACATCGAAGATAAAGTGTACTACACAATTTCAAGAACAAATTTCTTGAATATGAGTGTCACTAACGACTTCTATGTTAATTACACCGAAGGCGATTCAATTGTAACTGCGTTTATTCAGCTCTACTCAAATATCCCAACAAAGAATGGTGTAATTCATGGTATTACACAACTGTTGCCAAATAAAAAGTCTATAGCTCAGGAACATATTTTTGACCTAACCGCTTTCCCTGAATTTGAGGCTTTGGAAATATACACTACCGAAGGAACCAAAAACTTTTATGATGGTGAAAATGGTATTGCCAAGATTAAATGGGTTGGCGATTACTTGCAATATTGGCGTAAAGCACAAGGAACAGGTTTCATTAATGAAGATTGCCTTGTAATGCCCGAAGGATATTGGACACTCGAAGTTACAACTCCTAAAATTGCAAGCGGTCGATACCATGTATATGGATATTTCAAAAAAGGATATAACAGAGCCAATGTGGTTGTTTATATGGATGGCGTTAAAACTGACAAAGTGCTCGAATTGAGCAATATTGTTGACGGGGTGTATTTTGTCGACGAATACATGGGTGATGTTGATTGGTCAACAACCCAGGAACATGTTGTGAAACTTAAGACCGTTTATCCCGGAACTATTATGTGGGATAGGCTAAGGTTTGAACCAATTGAATAGTATTTCATTCAATAAAAATGATAAAAATGATAAGAAATATATCTAAATTAATGATATTCTTTATATTACTGGTGCTTTTGTGTCCGCAATCGTTATTTGCTCAAAGTTTGCACGAAGTAACCGGGGTTATTAAAGAAGCAACCAGCAATAAGCCTCTCGAGTCTGTTTTGGTTTCTATTGCTGGCGAAAGTACCAGTACCGATGCAAATGGTGCATTTAAAATTTCGGTCAACGATCCTAATCAAATCATGGTTGTTCAAGTACCTGGTTTTACAACCCGAATCATCGAGTTGAATGGTCGGTCAATACTTACTATTTACATGGTAAGTAAGGGACAAAAATCGATTGATGATGAGATATCTTCACCTTTCGGATTAGTAGCTGTTCGTGACATGACTCAATCGGGTTCATATTTAAAGAACAACGACCTAAGTCAAAAAGCCAATAGTAGTTTAGATCAGCTTTTCCAAGGGAAAATTGGCGGAACTCAGGTTATTACCGGATCGGGTATGCCTGGAAGCAAAAGCTTCATCAACATCAGAGGGTTGAACTCTTTGTATGGTCGAAATGAACCATTGGTGATTATTGATGATATGATTCACCCTATTCACTATGCAAACTATAGTTCGGTTGATGGTTTTTCTAATAACCCATTCGATATTGTTGATGTTGATGATGTTGCCGGAGTGTCTGTTTTTACCGAAGGCAACTCCCTGCTTGGTTCAAATGGCTCAAACGGGGTTATTTATATCGACCTTGAGCAGAGAGGTGAAACAAGTAGCCGTATTGAGTTTAATGGTTATGCAGGTGTGTCATTCGCTCCAAAACAACAGACTTTGCTCGATGCTGCTGGATTCAGAACTCTTTTGAATGAGCAAATAAATCAATTGGGGCTGCCACAAGATGTTGTTGATAAGAAGTTCTCATTTTTAAATGCATCTCAGAATTCGGAAGAGTATTATCGATATAACAATAATACCAATTGGCAGGATGAGATTTATAGGATGGGTGTGATGCAGAAATACCACCTGTTCTTAAAAGGAGGTGACAATATTGCTACATACAATATTTCAACAGGGTATTTGAAGCACGAGGGTGTTTTGAAAAATACAAGTTATAACCGATTCAACATTCGGGTTAATGGTAAAATTAACATCTCCGATAAGTTCAGCGTTATGCCTAGCACAAAATTATCTTTGTCCGATTCGTACCTTATGGAGCAGGGATACAATGTTGGCACAAACCCTATTCTTGCAGCTCAATTTAAATCGCCACTTATGGCTCCAAATAAATTTGATGCACAAGGTAATGAACTTGATGCTATCGACGATATCGGTTTTTTCAATGTAAGCAACCCTACAGCTATTGTTAAAAACGTTGAAGCCGAAAACAAAAATTATCATTTTATAACTTCGGCTAAAGCTCAATATGTATTCTCGAAGAACTTGACTGTTTCTACATTTGTTGGAATCAATTTCAATAATTCAAGAGACTTCATTTTTATTCCTGATGTTGGCTTAATTAAAATCGACTCGGCTTACAATACCAGTAGAGTTATGGTTAATGAATTCCGTTCTACACAAAATCAAAACCAGTTAAACTACAAAAAGGATTTTGGCAGTAAGAGTTCTCTGGATTTAAAAGTTGGCCACAGGTATGTTAAAGACTCTTATGAGTA
>CAZRXT010000039.1:11173-12737 GCA_964604035.1 uncultured Prolixibacteraceae bacterium
TCGGGTAATATAAACAACTTTGCTTACGATTATAGCCACCTCTATTATCGTGGAAGAAAATATTCCTCTTCAAGTGTTCTAGTAAGGGAAGCTATACCAAACCCTGATATGGAGATGGAGAAACAAACATGTATCAATTTGGGCATCGATGTAGCAATGTTGTCTCAGAAGTTGAATTTTTCTGTCAACCTGTTCAATTCAACGGTTAATAATTTGATTACCAAGCAAGAATTGTCGCCGGTGTACGGCTATACTTCTTATTACAACAACTCTGGGGCGTTGGCAAATATGGGAGCCGAATTGTCGTTCAACTACCGTCATGATTTTGGAAAACTAGTGTGGAATATCGGTGGTTCAGTATCTTATGTCGATAATAAAATCACTTCTCTCGACTTTGTTCTCGATAATCAGGATATGATTGTTAATGAAGTTGAAGGAGCTAGCTTAGTTACAAAAGCAGGCCAACCAATGTATTCATACTATGGTTTTAAAACCGATGGAATTTTTAATAGCAACGATGAGGCATCTCAATATACCGGGCCTAATGGTCAAAAAGGGAAGGCCGGAGATATTCGGTTTGTCGATTTAGATGGCAATAAAATTATTGACAATTCGGATAAAATGGTTATTGGCAGCCCAATAGCTCCAATATATGGAGGGTTGTTTACTTCGCTGACCTTTGGCAATTTCGAAGCTAAAGCCGATTTTGCTTTCAGTACCGGCAACGATATTTACAGCCATGTTAACAGATTAGGTCAGTCAATGGATTTTGGATATAACCAACAAGCCGTGGTCAGCAATCGTTGGTCTGAAAGCAATATGAATTCAGATATTCCTGCCCTGACTGTTGGAGATCCTTATGGAAACAATGTGTTCTCAAATCGTTGGCTCGAAGATGGCAGTTTTGTTCGCATGCGTTCATTTACCGTTAGCTATAAATACCCTTCGTCGACCAAAATATTTGATAACTTGACTTTGTACCTAACAGCGAACAATTTATTTACCCTAACCTCTTATTCAGGAGCCGATCCAGAGTTTATGCTCTACAACGATCCTTTGAATTTGAGCAATGATTATGGCAAAACACCTCAGCCAAAATCATTTGTAATTGGTATTAAATTAGGATTATAATAGTTGTATAATGAATCAATATTTCGACTATTAAAAAAAATATTTGTGTATGAAAAATAAATTAAAATGGATAGTTATCCAATTAGTTGTCATAATAGCATTTAGTGCTTGCTCCGATGATTTTTTTAATGAAATGCCTAGCGATAGGGTTAATCCGGATCATGCATTAAACTCATTGGCTGAGGCAGAATTGGCCTGTGATGCCCCGTTGGCAATTCTTCAGGATGTAATGCCTCAAATGGTATTTGCGTGCGATCTCTTAAGCGATGCAACGACCACAACCGATAACGCTGATAATTATTGGCAGAATATTAATAACCACGAGTTTAGTGTTGATAATCCATACCTGAACCCTTCGGCGTTTTATCAGGTTATCATTAATACGAACGAATCGTTGTTGCATGTCGATAGCATCATGAACAAGGATGTGGAT
>CAZRXT010000040.1:0-12692 GCA_964604035.1 uncultured Prolixibacteraceae bacterium
GTAATTCCTTTGGTCGATACTCGTATCAAATTCGGGATGGAAAAAACCGTGATTACAACATCAACATGCATTTTGGTTATAACTATCAATAACGATGGCGAAACCTTGAAACTTGGAGCAATGGTTGATAGTGTAAATGAGGTTGTTAAGTACGACAATGCTGATATTATTTCATTGCCAACAGTTGGTAAACAAAATAAGGCCGAGTTTCTTCATGGCGTTTTAAAATTGGCCGAGAAATTTGTTTTGCTTGTAAATGCCGACAAAATCTTTTCGGTCGATGAAATTATTGAGCTCAGAGCCGATAATTTTGAGTTGGAAGGCAAATAGATTTGCGTTTAGCATTGAATATAATCCACTTAGGTTAAAATCTGGTTTGTTTATCTTCGGCTAGCCCTTAAAACTTGTTATGCTTACTAAGAATTTTAGAGATGAGAGACATTGGTAAAAATTTTAAAATTTCAACAAAGCTTTCTTTTGGAGTTTTTCTCTTTCTTGTTGGTTTTGCCCTTTTCAACTACATGGCAGGAAAGGGAATTAATCGCCTCACCGAAGATAATAGAAGCTTCCAAAATAGGCAGATATATGTGAATAATCTATTGCACGAGTTGATAGATGCCTCAAATAGTCTTTCGGTTGAGCTTAACAGAGCATTACTGGGTAAAACAGGGCACGACGCTCTGCTGTCTAAAGCCTCAGAATTGAAAACAGTCTTTTTGAAATTGAAATCAGATGGTCAATATTCTGATATTCAAGATGGTTTGAATGATGGCTTAGCGTCAGTATCTATAACCATCGACGACATATACAAAACTTCAACAATAATAGATAGGACAGAACAAAGCGATGCTTCATTTTTGATGCAAGCATCGGCACTATCTCAATCTCTTGAAAAACTCAACATTCAGTTATCCGATTTTCTTAATACACAGAATAAAGCAACTGCCGATTATCTTACTAAAATAGAAACACTTAGTTTTAAAATAAAGGGTGGTATTTTACTGTGGATGTCTTTAATCTTTTTATTTGTAATAGTTATTTATATATACATTGTAAGGAAATTAGGCAATTCAATAAGGAAAACATTAAAGTTTACAAAGCGCTTAGCCGAAGGAGATCTTTTTGCGAAGAATGAATTTGAATCTTCCGACGAAATAGGGATGATTAATGCTTCGCTTGAAGAACTTAAGAATAAATTCAGAGAAGTAATCACTTCGCTTCTCGAAATATCTCAAAGTATTGATGTAGCTAGCAACGAGTTTCGCTCTGGATCAGAAGTTATTTCCGAAGGAGCAAATAATCAGGCAGCAGCTTCGGCCGAAATATCTGCTGCAATGGATCAAATAGGGAGCATGCAAAAACAACTCTCAGTAAATGCTCACAAAACCGACGATATAGCTAAAATGGCATTTAGTGGAATTTTGCAAGGAGCTGAAAGTGTTGAAAATGCTCTTACTGTAATTGAAGAAATTGCGCTCAAAAATTCTGCTATTAGTGAAATTTCTTATCAGACAAAAATTTTGTCAATAAATGCATCTGTCGAGGCTGCCCGCGCAGCCGAAATGGGTAAAGGTTTTGCTGTTGTTGCCGAAGAGGTTAAGCGGCTTGCCGAAAGCAGTCAGCAATCGGCATCAGAAATCAGCAAAGTGTCTAAAAAAGGTGTAAATATTACCCGCGAGTCTGCAATAGAACTCCGCAAACTTGTTCCCGAATTCCAGAAAACATCCGAATTGGTGAACGAAATTGCAAAAGCTGGCGAGGAAAACGTGATAACTCTCGATCAAATAAGTCTTACGATTCATGAGTTGAATAACATTATTCAGCAAAATGCCTCATCTTCTGAGGAGTTGACTGCTAGTTCCGAAGAATTAGTACGCTTGGCCGAGTCGTTAAATAGCCTTATTGGGTTCTTTAAACTTGAAGATGAGAAAGAAACTATAGTTCAAGAAACTAAGGAAGAAGAAAAACAGGATGACTTTATTGAAGAAGATGAGATGTTTAATAAAGGCTGGGATCATTCGCCAATTTTCCAATCATCAAGTCATGTCAATTCAAATGATGATATCGACTCTTTTGTAATCGATAAAAAAGAAGATGAAGATGAATTTGATTTTTCGTCTGATTTTGAGCATGTTGTTGAAGAAAATGAGGCAGAATATTTTGAACAGCCAGTGAAACCAATAGCAAAGAATATTAAAAAAGCGCAGAGAACCATTGATGACCCAGCTATTAAACCTGCAGCAAAAGGAGTACGTATAAACTTGACTGACAATGATAACTTTGACAGCCAATTCGAAAAAATGAAATAGAGACCCTAATTATATGAGTTTTTCTGATGCCGTAAATATTTATAGTCAGCAATTATCTGAAGCTGAATTTAAAAGGATTCAAACTTTTATGCTCGAAAGCTTGGGCATAAAACTAAGTCCAATTAAAATTGTGATGGTTAATTCTCGGTTGATTAAACGGTTAAAGAGTACTGGAATTACGAATTTTAAAGATTATCTCGATTATGCAATGTCTCCAGAGGGAAAGAAAAGCGGAGAGTTTGAATGCATGATCGATGAACTTACGACTCATAAAACAGAATTCTTTCGCGAATCTGAGCATTTTAACTTTCTTAGAGACAGAATATTGCCCAATGTAAAGGCTGATCAGTATAATACATTCAAAATTTGGAGCGCGGGTTGCTCTACAGGCGAAGAGGCATATACAATGGCAATTACGCTTAATGAATTTCAATTAAGCAATCCAGGATTCGACTATACAATTTTTGCAACCGACATTAGTAATGCCTCTGTAATGAAGGCTTTTAGAGCTATTTACAATAAGGAGGCAGTTAAGTCGATGAATCAAAATCTGGTAAAGAAATATTTTCTTGCAGGAAAAGATGACAATGAGAGCAAAGTTAGAGTTGTAAAAAACCTTCGCGAAAAGGTTCATTTCTCAATTTTAAACCTCGTTGACGACTATTTTTTTCAGAATAATTCGCTCGATGTCGTGTTTTGTCGAAATACACTGATCTATTTCGACGATCAATCGAAAAGGGAAGTTGTACAAAAACTGATTGATAAAGTGAAGCCCGGAGGATATTTCTTTGTAGGATTGTCCGAAACAGTTACACAATATTCTACTGCAATTAAGCAGGTTAGTCCTAGTGTTTACGTCAAAATAAGCTAAATAAATGGTTAAGGAAAAGAAGAATGTTTTGCTTGTTGAAAGTCAACGCAAAGTTGTTGAAGAAATAAAGAACGAATTAATAGCTCAAGGATATAACGTATCAGTATCCGGTTCGGTTGAAAAAGCTTTGTTTAGAGCTAAAGCTTTTCATTTCGACTTGTTTGTCGTAAATGCAGGCGATGATGGTAAAGAAGGATATAATTTTCTCTCAAATATTAAGAAAGAAACATCAAATCAGCAGTTTAGTGTTTTATTTTTGTTAAACCCTAAAGTTAAGGTTGATGTTAGACTTCGAAAATATAACCAACCTTTTGATATCGTTCATCTGCCTTTTGATGATACTGAATTTAAAATCAGGATTGACAGGTTAATGAACTCTTTGCAAGTTGAGAATGCTCCTGTTCAAGAACCTATTTCAGAAAATGTTAAAGTAACCTCCACCGCAAAAACTGAATCAAAGGTTAATGGCCGGGTTTTACTTGTTGAAGACAATCCTTTAAATCAGAAAGTTCTAGGAATGTTTATTACAAAGTTAGGGTTTGAACACGACGTTGCATCTAATGGTCAAGCTTCGGTCGATTTGTGCACTTCTACTGAATATGCATTTATTTTAATGGATGTTTATATGCCAGGAATGGATGGAACTGAAGCAACAGAGAAGATTCGTGAATTAGAAAATAAAACTGGCCATAGAGCTAAAATCATTGCGATAACAGCAAATGAATCAGAAGAAAGTGTAAAGCGTTGTTATGACTCTGGAATGGACGATTATTTGGTCAAGCCATTTACACTTGATATATTAAAAGAAAAACTGGTATAAGGGAGTTTCGATTTGGATAAGATAAAGTACCTTAAGCAAGGAGAACTGGCAATTGTTTCTGGTGAAATGAAAGTTTTCACCATTTTAGGTTCATGTGTTGCTGTTGTGCTTTGGGACGAAGGTACCAAAATAGGAGGGGTTAACCATTTCATGTTGCCAAACTGGAACAATAAAGGTAACCCCGACGTAAGATATGGCGATGTTGCCATTACTGAATTGCACGATAAAGTTATTCTGGCCGGAGCTGTTAAAAGGCGTTTAGTTGCGAAATATTATGGAGGTGCCAGTATGCTTAAACTAGATCAGGCAGTATTTAATGTAGGTCAACGCAATATTGAAATTGCAAAGCAGAAATTGAGTGAATTAAACGTGCCTATTATTGAGGAAATTACAGGCGGCGTTTTAGGGCGTAAGATATTGTTCAACCCACTCGACGGTAAAGTAAAAGTGGACTTGATACAAAATATAAAATTTTAATTTTTGGGAGATGGAGATGAATTTGCATTCAAAGAAGATAAAAGTTTTGGTTATTGACGATTCTGTAATTTTTAGAAGATTGCTCGCCAATGCCGTTGAATCTGATGTTGATCTTGAACTGATTGGTACTGCATCCGATGCATTTAAAGCTGTTGAGATTATTGAGCAAGTTCTTCCAGATGTAATTACTCTCGACATTGAAATGCCTCAGATGGATGGGTTAACTTTCCTTTCAAAATTGATGAAGCAACACCCAATTCCTGTTATAATTGTTTCGAGTATAACCGAAGGTAATCGTGAAATTTGTCTTGATGCTTATCATCGAGGCGCTATCGATATCGTAAACAAACCGCTAAAATTAAAATCGAACAGTAACCTCTACGAATTTTATGCCTTTTTATGCGATAAAATTAAAGGAGCATCGCAAGCCAATGTTCGTCAAAAGCAAAAGCTAATTTTCGATCTTGATAATTTTCGATCTGAAAAGGCTAAACCGGTTGTCTCTACTTACGATGAAATTATAGCCATAGGAGCTTCGGCTGGAGGTACTACAGCAATTGAATACATTCTCAGAAGATTACCCAAAGATATGCCTGGTATTGTAATTACACAGCACATGCCTCAAGGCTTCACTAAACTTTTTGCTAATAGATTGAATGATATTTGCGAACTGGAGGTTCTTGAAGCTCAAGATAATGATCAAGTTATTTCTGGCAGGGTGCTTATAGCTCCAGGCAATAAGCACATGGTTGTTGCCGGAACTCCTCGTCAGTGTAGAGTTAATGTGCTTGATACTGAGCCTGTGAACAGGCATCGCCCGTCTGTTGATGTTCTTTTCGATTCGGTGGCGAACTCGATAAAACAGAAAGCCGTTGGAATTATTCTTACAGGAATGGGTGCTGATGGGGCTAAAGGTTTGTTGAATATGAAAAATGCAGGAGCTTATACCGTTGCTCAAGACAAAGAGTCATCTGTTGTTTATGGAATGCCTTATCAAGCGGCTTTACTTAATGCGCAGGAAAAAATTCTCCCACTAAGCGAGATTCCAGATTTCTTAATCAGACGCTACAAAAAGTAGTTTTCGGGTAAAATTGAAAATAAATTCAGAATAATATATGGCTAACGATTAAATGATAATCGTTGGCCTTTTTTGTCTTCATTAAAAAGACCTTTATTGTACACTAAATGTCCATTTACAAATGTAGAATGTATTGAATTGTGGAAAACTACGCCCTCAAAAGGAGACCATCCACATTTATACAATACATTATTCGGTTCTACTATCCAGTTCAAGTTAGGATCAACCAAAACCAAGTCGGCTTTGAATCCTTCGCGGATAAATCCTCTGTTAGGTATATCAAAAAGGAGAGCAGGTAAATGGCACATTTTCTCAACAACTTTTTCTATTTTAAAAATTCCTTTATTCGAAAGTTCAAGCATCGCAGGTAAAGAGTGTTGCAATAGTGGTCCACCCGAAGGAGATTTAAAATAACTGTTGCTTTTCTCTTCTCGTGTATGTGGGGCATGGTCGGTAGCTACAATGTCGATTTTTCCCGAATTTACGGCTTCCTGCAAGGCTATTTTGTCTTTTTCGCTCTTTATTGCAGGGTTCCATTTTATCTTGTTTCCAAGTTTCTCATAATCACGATCGTCGAACCAAAGATGATGGACACAAACCTCATTTGTAATGCGTTTGTTTGCTATATTCCCGGCTGAGAATAGTTCCATCTCTTTTGCCGTCGATAAGTGTAACGTATGCAAACGGGTGTTGTATTTCGATGCAAGATCAATAGCTTTTGCTGTGGAATTGTAGCATGCTTCAACACTTCTGATTAAAGGATGGCAACTTACTGGCACTTCTTCTCCGTATTTTTCGCGGAATAATTTGATGTTAGCTTGAATTACTGTTTCTTCTTCGTTGTGTGTGGCAACCAGCATGTGCGCATTTCTGAATAAATCTTCCAATCCACTTCCTTCAACTAGCATATTGCCCGTCGACGATCCCATGAAGCATTTTATACCACAAACATTTCGGGGGTCAGCTTTTAACACTTCGTCAAGGTTGTTGTTGGTTGCACCTATGTAAAACGAATAGTTGGCAAGCGAAACCTCTGAAGCTCTTTTGTATTTTTCGTCAAGTAGACTAATTGTAACTGTTTGAGGTACTGTATTTGGCATCTCCATAAATGAGGTTACTCCTCCTGCAATTCCAGCTTTTGCTTCGGAATAAATATCACCTTTATGTGTTAATCCTGGTTCTCTGAAATGAACTTGGTCATCAATAACGCCTGGAATTAAGAGCAATCCAGAAGCATCAATAATATTGTCGGCTTGAGTTTCAATTTCAGTAGCGCTGATAAGAGATATCAATTCATCATGAATTAAAACAGAGCCTGTAAACTTTTTGCCCTCATTTATAATTGTTGCATTTTGAATAATTGTTTTCATGCTCTTTTCAGTTTTGTGAGTTATAAAAAAAGCCCCGTTGAGAGGCTTGTTATATTTTTAATTGTACTTTCTGAAATAACTTCTGAGTTTCATTTTCATCACCCCAAATAATGCTTCGCTAAATATGCCTCCGCTCATTTTTGAAGTTCCTTCTTTTCGGTCGGTGAATACAATTGAAACTTCTTTTATTTTGAACTTATATTTCCATGCGGTAAATTTCATTTCAATTTGAAAACCATAGCCTTTCATTTTTACTTGGTCAAAAGGTATTGTTTTCAATACTTTATTGGTATAGCAAACAAACCCTGCGGTGGCATCCTGTACATTCATTCCGGTTACGATACGTACGTACTTCGATGCAAAATATGACATTAAAACACGACCAAGAGGCCAGTTTACTACATTAATACCAGACACATACCTCGATCCTACCGATAAGTCGGCCCCGTTAACACAAGCTTCGTGTAACCTTATTAAGTCGTTGGGGTTATGAGAGAAATCGGCATCCATTTCGAAAATATACTTATAGTTGTTTTCTAATGCCCATTCAAAACCTCTCAAATAAGCTGTTCCGAGCCCAAGTTTTCCTTCACGTTGGATCATAAAAAGTTGCTCAGGATACTTTGCCATCAGTCCTTTTACTATTTCTGCGGTTCCGTCGGGCGAATTATCATCGATAATAAGAATGTTAAAATCTGTTGGAAGTCCAAAAACATATCTGATGATATTTTCGATATTTTCCTTCTCCTTATAAGTAGGTATGATGACAATGTTTTCTCTCATGTGTTTATAATTTTGAAAAGCAAAAATACGATTTTCTACTTTCTATTTAGGAATGAATGACCACCTTTTATCTCAAAAGTGGCTTAATTAATCTTAAATTATTTCGTAAAATGATTCATAATTTTCTGTTCCTTTTGTTTTTTATCTAAGACATTTTTATCCTTTTTCTATTAATAGGTATTTATGATGTTTGATTTTAGATTTTATCTATTTTATTCTGAAACAAAGGAGTGTAAATTTTCAATAAACAATCATTGATTTTTAATTTTGAAGCAAAATGAGCATATTTAACGAATAAGGTCATTTTTTGAATATGATTAAAATGAAAAAACGTTTATTTTGTCTTGCTTGTAAGCAAAAAATAAAATAAAAAGTTAAATATATTCCTTGTGAATCAATGCCATAAGGTCTTATTTGGTGAAAATTTAAGCCCTAGTTTCGATAAATCAAACATTTATTTATCTGATATTTAGGTTTGTTAAGGTTGCAGCTGTTTTAGCATAGGGATATTGAATATTACTTAAAAACCGACAATATAAATGGAAAAAACTTCACAATCTGTAGAAGATTCAAAGGGGTTCTACAAACTATCGATGTTGCAACACATTGGTTTTGGCTCTGGAGACCTTGCACAAAACCTGATTTATCAGACTGTTGCGCAGTATTTGCTAATTTTTTATACCAATGTTTATGGTATATCAGCTGCTGCGGCAGCAGTAATGTTTCTTATTGTTCGTTTGGTCGATGTGGTTTGGGATCCACTCGTAGGGGCATTTGTCGATAAACAAAATCCGAAAATTGGGAAATATCGAGCTTATTTAGTATTGGGTGGAATTCCGCTTACTGGTTTTGCGATTTTATGCTTCTGGAATGGATTTTCGGGTTCATTGCTATATGCCTATATTACTTATGTTGGGTTATCAATGTGCTATACCTTGGTAAATGTTCCTTACGGAGCTTTAAATGCATCGCTTACTCGCGACACCCATGAAATTACAAAGCTTACATCGGTACGTATGTTTATGGCTAATATTGGTGGATTAGCTGTTGCTTATGGTATACCAATTATTGTAAAGGCGTTATCTCCCGATGGAAAGATCAACTCCGCTGAATCAGCAAATGCATGGTTTATTACAATGTCAATGTATGCTGTTGCCGGTTTAATTTTATTGATTTTCTGCTTTACTCAGACCAAAGAAAAAGTAGTAATGAGTAAAGAAGAAACTGCGAATGTGAAAGTTTCTGACTTGTGGGTCGAGTTTAAGCGCAATCGTCCGTTACGTGTAATTGCATTTTTCTTTATTACTGCTTTTGCAATGATGGCTATTGGAAATTCAGCAGGGTCTTTTTACATGATTTATAATGTTAAGGCTCCTGATGCTCTTCCTTATTTTGCGGCATTGGGTTCTATCCCTGCATTTATATTTTTGCCAATGGTGCCTGCAATAAAACGCTGGATTGGAAAGAAAAATATGTTTTACATATTTTTATCGGTAGCTATTTTAGGTATGGCAATGCTTTATATTGTGTCCGTTATCCCTTCGTTGCAAAGTCAGCTGTGGTTAGTCTTTGTAGCTCAATTTATTAAATCGACAGGTGTAATTGTGGCAACAGGGTATATGTGGGCATTAATTCCTGAGGTTATTTCATACGGAGAATATACTTCCGGAAAAAGAATTTCAGGTATTGTTAACGCACTTACAGGAATTTTCTTTAAAGCAGGTATGGCTTTAGGTGGAGTAGTTCCAGGTTTTGTTTTGGCCTTTGTAAAATTCGACGAAAAAAATCCTCTTGATCAATCTGCTTTTGCGCAACAGGGAATTCTTTGGTTAGTAGCCGTAATTCCTGCTATTCTGCTTGTCGTTTCGATGTTTATTATTTCAAAATATGAGTTAAGCGACAAAGCGATCGACGATATTAACAAGAAAATTGGTGAAAGACAGATGCAGTCGTAGTTGAAACATTTTTAATGGTTTATATGCGAAAATGTATTAAAAAATAAATATGCAATCGGTATCTACTTTTAAGTGGATACCGAATGCTTTAACAAACAATTTGAGTTATGAAAAGAGCAAGACATTTAATTAAGAATATTTATACTGCCGATCCAAGGGCGCATGTTTATAATGGAAAACTTTACATTTTCCCATCGCATGATATCGAATCTGGAATTCCAGAAGACGATACAGGCGCTCACTTCGATATGAAAGATTATCATGTTTATTCAATGGATGATGCTAATGGCGAAGTTACTGACCATGGTGTAGCTCTTGATATTAAGGATGTACCTTGGGCTAAACGCCAAATGTGGTCTAACGATGTGGCTTGTAAAGACGGTAAATATTACATGTATTTTCCGGCAAAAGACAAAGAGGATATCTTTCGTATTGGGGTGGCTATAAGCGAGACCCCCGAAGGTCCTTACAAAGCGTTGCCCGAGCCAATGAAAGGAAGTTTTAGTATCGATCAATCTGTTTTTGTCGACGACGATGGCACGCAGTATTTGTTCTGGGGTGGTATTTGGGGCGGTCAATTGCAGCGCTACAAAACTGGTAAGTATGAAAATAACGACGATCTCCGCAATCCCGATGAACCGGCTCTTTGCGCTAAGATTGCCAAACTATCCGACAATATGCTTGAGTTTGGCGAAGAACCTCGTGATATCGTCGTTCTTGATTCTTATGGCAATCCTCTTTTAACGAAAGACGAAAACCGCCGTTTCTTTGAGGCTCCATGGATGCACAAATACAATGGCAAGTACTATTTCTCATATTCAACAGGAAATACTCACCTGCTTTGTTATGCTGTGGGCGATAGTCCATACGGGCCGTTTACATACCAAGGTGTTGTTTTGACTCCTGTTGTTGGTTGGACAACTCACCATTCAATTGTTGAGTTTAAAGGTAAATGGTATCTGTTTCATCACGACAGTAAAGTGTCAGGAGGCAAAACATGGCTGCGTAGCATGAAAATTGTTGAATTAAATTATCGTGAAGACGGAACTATTGAAACAATTGATGGTAACGCTGACGAATAGCCGATTGTTCTAAAAATAATATAGAATGTTGCCTGTAGTAGCTATCATAAGTGTAGTTTATTGCTTCAACTATTGTGGAATTGAAACTGGTATGTTGCCAGATTCAATTCCACAATTTTTTTACTGAAAATCGAAAGATGTACCAGTGAAAGTTTGATCTGTTATTTGAAGTATTTTTTAAATTTACGGCTTAATTTGCATAAAAAAAATTGAAATAGATGGCCACAAAAACAAAAGGGAAAGCGATTCAAATGCTAAACCCTGAAAATTATATCAGACAAAAAGCTAAGGGGTTACCAATTTACGAGTGCTTAATAAGTTCAGACTGGGAAAAAAGCAGGTTCGCTAATATAATTATAGCCCGGCAGCATTCAAATGGAAATATTACAGCCTGTGTTTATCTTGCCGATCTGATGTGTCTTGGCATTAAGGATTCGTTGTTCATATTCAACACCCCAATGTCTGGCTACAACGAAATGGTTGATCTTTTTAAAGGCGACCAACCTGTTGTGCCAACAAGTTATGCTTTGGTGCACAACGTTATATATGCAGCCGTAGAGTATGCCGAAGAGTGGGGATTTAAACCTCACAAAGTGTTTACTTCAGTAACACGTTTCATGCTCGAAGATGATACCGACGATGTTGAACTTATCGATATTGAGTGTGGCAGGAACGGTAAGCCTTGTTTTGTGAAAGGTGACGAAGATTCTGACTCGGATGTGAAACGCATTCTAGCTCAATTGGAAAGAACTGCAGGCAAAGGCAACTACGATTTTATTATTGATGAAGATGCTGTCTACGACGACGAATTTAGCGATATGACATTCGACCAAAAACACGAAGAGTTTCTGGATTTCAATTCGCGATTTGACTTATTAAATGTTGATGAAAAAAATCGCTTTTTCTCTCTTGCAGAGTCGTTAGTTGCCGATATGATTGACGGAGATCGTTTTGACGAAGCTTACGATGAAATCATAGATGAAATTGAATTTGATATCGACGATGATACTATTCCCGATGAGATGCTTGGACTCGAACTAGGTAGTACTGTTTCAGATGATGTTAAGCAACTTTTTATTGAAGTACTTGAAAAAAGGGACGACCTAATTGAGATGAAAAAGTTGTTTGCAAAGTTCAAGAAATTTGAGAATGCTAAAGCAGCCTCAGATTATCTCGAGCTGATAATACTTGATGCCGATAAGGCCGAAAAGTTTGACGAGAAGATTACTGCTATTGCAGCAAAGTACCCTAATTATGCTTTAATTCAACTTGAATATATTAAACATAGATTGATTAAAAGTTTCGAACAAGGAGAGACTATTAGCGTTACACACAGATTGGCCTCAGTTTTCCCCGGTAGAACTTCAATTCATCCTTGGGAATATTTTTGCTATCTTAATATGTTAATATTTTTCATTATTGGTGAAGAAGATTTTGAAAAGCTGCAGGCCCTAAGTATTGCAGTTGAGGATGTCTTTGATAATGAATTCTATGTGGCAGAGCTGAAAGGTGCAATTCTGAAGGTTCAAATGGAAATGTTTGCTAGTTTAGATAACAGCGACGAACTCTAATCTGATTAAGCAACAAACAATCAAACTCTTTTTATTTATGTTGTTTTAGAACATCTAAATAAAAAAACATTTTTCTTTTGTCGTAAATGAACAACAATATAACTTTAGCCTCTTTAAAATCGATTATTTAACTAAAGAACTTATAATTAGCCATGAACAAATTTTATACTCTATTCTTTTCGTTGTTATTGTTTGCATCGTTAAGTTTATCAGCACAAACCCAGCAGGATACAATTTATACATATCTTACCAAAACACCGGTAATTGTCGATGGTTCTGATGCCGACGAATGCTGGGCAAAAGCAAAATGGTATGCCATTGACAAAGTTTGGTTGCCTCATACTTATTCGGTTATGGAAGAAGGCGACTTTGCCGG